>JBDTMQ010000103.1:0-5408 GCA_039934155.1 Acidobacteriota bacterium
TATAACTTCAGCCTGAAACCTGATAATTAAATTCGATCAAACTTAGTAGGTGAGTAAAAAAAAAGGAGCCTGTCCGGCTCCCTTTTTTAGTAGCTTCCAACGGGAGCATTCGATTTTATGCCGGCGGCTTCCTGAGCGATCTTGACGCCCACGCTGGCTCCGATGCGGGTCGCACCGGCCTCGAACATTGCCCTCGCATCGTCAATTCCCTTCACGCCGCCCGAAGCCTTTACTCCGAGGGAGCTTCCGACAGTTCGCCGCATCAGAGAAATATCTTCGACCGTCGCGCCGCCCTTCGAAAAACCGGTCGACGTTTTTACAAAATCCGCGCCGGCATTTTTCGACGCCAGGCACGCCCTGACCTTTTCGTCATCGGTTAACAAGGCGGTCTCAATGATCACTTTACAGAGCACACCGTTTTCATGGGCTGCTTCGACCACAGCCCGGATATCGTCTTCGGCCGCGCAATCATCGCCCGATTTCAAAGCTCCGATATTGATGACCATATCGACCTCGCGCGCGCCGTTAAATATCGCCCGGCGGGCCTCGAAAGCTTTGACGTCGGGCAGCGTCGCTCCAAGCGGGAATCCGATCACGGTACACACGGGTACGCCTGTACCCTTAAGGAATTCAGATGCCTTTTTGACCCAGGACGGGTTTACACAGACCGATGCAAAGCCAAACTGAGCGGCCTCGGAACACAGTTTTCGGATATCCGTTTCGGATGCTTCGGGTTTCAAGAGTGTATGATCGATAAGGCTTGCCCAGTCATGTGCGGTAGCCGTCTCGCCTAACACAATTCCGATGCGTTCAGCACCTGCGTCAACGATCCGCTGAACATCAGCCGTACAAAACGATGGGCAGTATTCCTCGCCGCCCAGTCTCGACATAACCAGATCGGTGATCTGATCGACCAACTTCTCGTAATTTCCGTTTTGCACCATTCGATATTATCTTTATCACCGTCGGATTTGCCAAAGGTACCCGGTGTTATTTTTGCCGCCGGTTACAACCATTGACCCGTCAATGTAGAACCGTGCCGGAAAGACCGCATTATCCCGTGTTTCGAGCAGCTCGCCCGTGGTGTCCCATAATTTTACATCCTTTCTCGACGCTAGCGATAGCATTGCGATCGAGAATCTAGATCTGAAAAGCCTGGTGAAGACAGATCGCTATTTTGAGTACTGGCGCTCGATCGAATTTATTTTACCGACGCGTGCCTTGTGACGATCTTCAGTGAGTTCTGTGGTAAGAAAGGCTTTTACTATCTGAGTGATCTCTTCGAACGAGTTTTGTCCGCTGCCAAGCGTGAGTACGTTAGCGCCGTTATGCTCGCGTGAATTTTTTGCAAGCTGCGGCGAGTAGCATGCCGCGGCCCGTACATTCGGCACCTTGTTGGCGGCCATCGCACTCCCGATCCCGGCACCATCGATCAAAACGCCCGCTTCGACATGTCCTTCGCCGACAGCCCTTGCGACCGCATGGGCAAAGTCGGGGTAGTCGACTGCCTCGGCCGAGTTGGTTCCCATATCCCGAACCGTTAAGCCTAGCCCGCCGAGAAATGTCTTTAGTTGTTCCTTAAACGCAAAACCGCCATGGTCCGCACCTATAGCGACGCTGGAAACCTTCAGCGTGTCGCCTCGTGAAACTTTAGTGATCAGTGCTATTCGCCGCTCGCGAATAATATCGCTCGCAAGCGGTGTGAACTTTACACCCTCCCTGATCCTCACGCGCGAACCCTCGTCAAGCCCGCGCAGGTCATCCTCGGTGATCAGCGATCTCGACGATTCGTCGCGGTCAAATTCTTTCTCGAATTTGTCTTTGAGCGAATTAACGATCAAGTGTTCCGGAGCGGAACATTGCGCGGTCAAGGGTTCATCGGGGACGGCCTTGAGTACCTCTCTGACGAGATTTCTAATACTTTCGCGGTCAGGTGTCGGTGTCGGCGGCATATCGTGGCAGCTTGTAATAAATCTACAGTTTGAATAGTATTTCTAAAAGCCCGAACAAATCAAACTTAACAAATTATGTCTGCTGAATCCCTTCAATTTGCCGGTTCCGAATTCGAACAGGCCAACCTCGACGTTTTGTTTTCCGCCGATCAGATCGGCAGCCGGATCGCTGAGCTTGGACAACAGATCACCCGCGAATATCAGGGAAAAGATCTCGTTTTAGTCAGCGTGCTAAAAGGTTCGTGTGTATTTCTGGCCGACCTGATGCGAGCCATCGATCTGCCGCTAACGATCGATTTTATGTCCGTTTCAAGCTATAAGGACGGCACCGTCTCGACGGGCGACGTCGAAATCCTGAAAGATCTCAGCAATTCGATCCGAGGTAAACACGTGATCGTGGTAGAGGATATCGTCGATACCGGACTAACGCTGTCGCGGCTGCTTGAGATCCTTGAATCGAGAGGAGCGGCCTCGATCAAACTCGCAAGTTTTCTTGACAAGCCCGAGCCTAGAATAAAAACTCACCTGAATATCGACTTTACCGGATTTGTCGTTCCGAACAAGTTCGTAGTCGGCTACGGCCTCGACGCCGCCGGGCGCTATCGCAATCTTCCATTCATCGCCGTTGTAAAAGATCCGTCCGGGATCTGAGCCTATAACGACGTTGCGTTCTCACGAAGATGACGGCTGGCAAAGAGTCCCTTAAAAAGGAAAAAGAGGCCGATCACGTGAAATCCGAAACCGTAAAATTCTTTCAGACCGAGCGATAAGAGTGCGTCCATCGCATATAGAAAGATACCGATCACGAAAAAAACGTCGTGGCGGTGCCTGGCCAGATAGCCAAACGCGGCAAATGCGGCCGCAATTAGAATGTCGATCAGCAGCCATGTTAAACGAAGCGGCGGATTCCAGCCCTCGGCTGTGAGAGCGCCGGTCGTTCCGTCAAGCCACTGTGTCAGCGCGAAAGCTACCGGCGTATTGCGAATTCCGACAAAATAAACCACAAGCGAATTGATCACCGAAAACGCCGCAAGCCAAAAGAACCAGTTTGCACCGCGGTTCACTTTTTCGCCGGTAGAATATTTACGCAGCGCAAAATCGGCCGTTCCCTGCTCAATATTTCCCATGATCACCTCTCCTGTTCTTATTTTGTTGCAGGTCAACATTTTAACATAACTAGAGTCGTGAAAAAATAGGATCTTCCCTCGATCGGCGACAAGGCACTCTGCAAGGCGGGAAAAATGCTGACTTTCGATTGACCTTTGCAGGATGGTTCTATATAATTTCATCTTTTCGGCTTATGGCGCAATTTCATGCCGCCGGTTGAGGAGAAGTTAATAATAATGAGCTATGCAATCATAAAGACGGGCGGCAAACAGTTCGCGGTGGAAGCGGGCCAGACTCTTCGGGTGCCTTCGATCAGCGCAGAGCCCACGAGCAAGGTCGATATCGAAGCCTTGGTCAGCGGTGCCGGAAAAGACGCAAAGTTCGGCGGCGGGACCGTGTCGGCAACGGTGATAGGTCATGGCCGCGGTGAAAAAGTGATCGTTTTCAAGAAAAAGCGCCGCAAACAATACAAGCGGAAGCAGGGACATCGCCAGGGTTACACAGAAATCAGGATAGAAAAGATCTAGGAGTATTGCGAAACCAGGATCCCAAACAGATTTATGGCACATAAAAAAGGTGTAGGTTCATCAAGAAATGGCCGCGATTCGAATGCTCAGCGGCTCGGTTTAAAGAAATTCGGCGGTCAAAAGGTTCTCGGCGGCAATATCCTCGCGCGCCAGCGTGGAACTAAATGGAAGCCCGGCATCAACGTCGGCCGCGGCAAGGACGATACATTGTTCGCATTGATCGAGGGATTCGTTAAGTTCGAAGATAAGGGCCGCAAGGGCAAATTCATCAGTGTTTACGCTGAAGGTGCCGCCCAACTCGAGCCGAAAGCTGCCTAGATCGCAAATGATAATTCTCTAAGCCCGCGAAATGATGTCGTTGTTTTGCGGGTTTTCTGCGCTTTGCGACAGATTTCGCGATGAAAACTTATCTTTGCTACCTCACAAAAAAAAATTTTCGCTGATCAAAAAAATCTTTTCCACAGGATTATTTTTGAAACGTTTTTCTCAGCTGAACGGTATCTTTTGCCGATGTTCAGGTTAATGGGTTTTCCACATTTTTATCCACAGGGGCGAGGAAAAGTTATCCACAGCCATATTGTTAAATTGTTGCAAAATAAGGCGATAGTTAAAGTATTTTCTACTTGACACCTGAAATTAGCGGTGTAAGATAGCTTCACAGTCGAGATCGCTTAAGGGCATTTTGACCGGCACCGGGAGGTGGAGCTGATGCGGTGACGCATCGCTCGCGGACAGTAGGAGCGGAAAGCCGCTGTCCTAAACGCTCGAAGCCGAAGCCGAAAGGCTTGCTGGAGAGATCCTCGGATCTTTCAAAAGTTATCCGGATAAAAACGGATAACGCTCCTTGGAAATGATCAGCCAAGCGAGTGCCACGCCGCTCAGGTCGAAAGACATTGAGCCTCGTTGCCGGGCACGTAACCGGCGGTGGAGGAAAAGCCACCACATCAAAAACCTAACGACACCGTGTACTTAGCGTACAAACAAATTGTTTCGACAAATTGGGTGTTGACCGGAGAAGGCTCCCCGCAGAGGTTCTTCGGAATATAAATCGCGGATCAAGTGTGTGCATGCTCGATTCGCCACCCCCTTTCAAACACTTCGGTGTTTCGTAAAGGAAAACAAAAGCGTCGTAGTTGAGCGATCAACTCGGCGCTTTTGTTTTGTCCTCATGGATGATCTTAGACCCATCTAACCGGGCATCGTCGAATCGAACGTTTGCTAACCCCGCACCGACAATTTAATATTTAATCCTTCGAATGTTTATAGATCGAGCAAAGATCAAGATCAAGGCCGGCGACGGCGGCAACGGCGTGACGGCGTTTCGGCGCGAAAAATTCGTACCGAGGGGCGGCCCGTCGGGTGGTGACGGCGGTGTGGGCGGCGATGTATGGCTCGAATCCGGCGAGGGCCTAAACACGCTGCTCCATTTGAGATTCAACCCCGAGCACAAGGCGGAACGCGGCCGGCACGGCGAGGGTTCAAACCGGCACGGCAAGGACGGCGAAGACGTGATAGTCAAGGTTCCCGTCGGAACCCAGGTGTATAACGCTGAAACTAACGAATTACTTTTCGATTTTACTGAGCCGGGAATGCGATATCTCGCCGCCAAAGGCGGCAAGGGCGGATGGGGAAACGCGCATTTTGCAACGCCGACGCGCCGCGCCCCGAAATTTCATTACACCGGGCGACCGGGCGACGAAAAGGAACTTCAGTTGGAATTAAAGCTCATCGCCGACGTCGGCCTTGTCGGATTTCCGAACGCCGGAAAGTCAACGCTGATCAGTGTCGTATCGGCGGCTAAACCAAAGATCGCCGATTATCC
>JBDTMQ010000104.1:0-7378 GCA_039934155.1 Acidobacteriota bacterium
AATCCGGCGGCGAAGTCAAAATGACCAAGCAAGAGATCATCGAAATGATCGAGCGTGCCGGCTTCGAAGCCGTGGAAAGGGATACGGTCTATAACCGCTTGGAGCGGGTGTCCCGCGTAGGTGTTGTATGAACTTAAGATTCGCGACGAGATTGTGCCTACCCATACTGCTGGTTATCACACTCTATTCGACTGCTTATTCTTGTGAGTGTGAGGTAATGTCACCCAAGAAGAAACTCAGAAAAGCAAAAGCAGTATTTGTTGGAGAAGTGGTCAAAATCGGGCATAATCTAGGTTCCGAATGGGCAACGGTTTCGGTTACGTTGAAAGTCGAATCGTACTGGAAGGGCATCACGGACCAGTTCGTGACCGTTATTGGTGCCCCGGGGCGCGGCTGGCGCATGCGGTTTACCGGTAGAAATCGGCAAGAAAGACCTTATCTATCCCTTTAAGATGGATGAGCAGTTGGAGACGGGTTTTTGCGCATCCCGTTCGCTCGAAAATGCCAAAGAAGACCTTGAAACTATCGGAGGAGCTAAGAAATGCAAGCCGAAAACGTGATGTCAGACCCGCAAACAACTTCGACGGCACCATCACCGACGGCGGCGAGCTCACAACCGCGTCGCTGGACTGTAAGTTTGTCGTCCAGGTTTGCGCCCGAGTAAAGTGTGGGTTCCCGCACTCCGCGCAAAACATTGACGTACTCAATGCCACGTGCGAAAATCTTTAACATTACTAACGGGAAATGGTGTCTTCCCGAAACAAACCGCTAACAATTAGCTGATGACGCCTGTTCATGGAGTGGAACTATGGGCAGGAACATTATTTTAGTTGGAGTCGGAAGCCTGATCGGGGGAACTTGCCGATATCTTGCCGCGCTGTTCATCACCGAAACTTTCAGGTCCGCATTTCCTTATGGCACCTTTGCCGTAAATATCGTCGGCTGTCTGGCGATCGGTGTTATCTATGGTCTGGCCGAGCGGTTCGATTGGTTTTCGCCTGACTTGCGGCTTTTTCTTGCCACGGGTTTTTGCGGCGGCTTTACGACATTCTCTTCGTTTGCTTACGAAAACATTCAGTTGCTGCAAGACAAAGATTATCTAACCTTCGGCGCTTACAGTGGCTTAAGCTTTGTGCTTGGTTTGCTTGCAGCATTCATAGGTCTATCTTTAGCGAAGGTGTAACAAATGACATTCAATCCTTGGCACAACGTAGACATCGGAAGCGAAACGCCTTCGCTTGTCCAAGCGATCATCGAGATACCAAAAGGCTCGCGAGCTAAGTACGAACTCGACAAACAGACGGGAATGCTGCGTCTCGACCACGTTTTATTTTCATCGGTTTTTTATCCCGCCAACTACGGCTTCATCCCGCAGACGCTTGGCGAAGACCATGATCCGCTCGATATTCTCGTGCTGTCACAAGTGGACATCCGACCGTTGTGTATCGTCCGCGCAACGTTATAGGCGTTATGCGGATGGTCGATCAGGGCGAGGCTGACGATAAGATCATCCCTGTCGCCGCAGACGACATCAGCGTGAGCCATATGAGCAATATTTCCGAGATCGGCGAGCATTTCCGTTCCGAACTTCGACTCTTCTTCGAGGAGTACAAACGCCTTGAGAACAAGACCGTGCTCGTAGAGGACTTTCAGGACGTCCGAGTTGCAAAGGAGAACATCGAAACAGCAATAGTCGATTACAGGGCTAAATTCGGAGGCAGCCAATGAAGTACAAGAAAATACTTATCGCGGTCGATGCCAGCGAGTATTCATTGAACGCGGCAAAAAAGGGGCTCGCTCTGTCGCACCAGCTCAATGCTCAGGCCGCACTTCTGTTCGTCGTCGATACATCCAAAGCGATGGGCAACGTCGATGCCGGCATCTTGCCTCAACAAGCTCTCATCATTCTCAAAAAAGAAGCCGAAGAAACTCTTGTTCAGCTTGCCCGGGAGTACAACGGCAAAGATCTCGTTAAGTTCATGCCCGAAGGCCATCCGCGAGAAGACATTCTAAAAACTGCCCAAACATGGAATGCCGACCTTATCGTCCTCGGGACTCACGGGCGCACCGGGTTGATGCATCTTCTCCTGGGCAGTACTGCCGAATACATCGTTCGCCATTCGAAACTCCCCGTAATGGTCGTTCCGTCGAAAAAATAATAACGGAAATATATAATTGGGGTGAAACTTGCATAGCGAAAAAAATTCTCGACGAACTTTTTTGATTTCAGGTGCAGCGGGCCTAACGGCGACCTTGCTTTCGTCCTGTGCGACCGCGGATCAACCAGACAATACCAACAGCAATGGTGTTTCGCCGAAACCGACACCGGATGCAAAAGAGGTCACAGCCGTTGAAGACTTGATGCGGGAGCATGGGATCCTTCGACGAGGCCTCCTTGTTTATTCCGGGGCTGCCATGAGGCTTCGAAAGAATGCGGCGAACGTGTCGCCGGCCGCTTTGCAAAAAATAGCCAAGCTGTTTCGCACGTTCGGCGAAGACTATCATGAGAAGAAGCTCGAGGAGGCGTAACTGTTTCCACGCATCAATCAGAAAGCACCAAACAGCGAAGCCGCGAAATATACCGAGGTTCTCGTCGTTCAACACGACCGGGGACGAGAGATCACTGACTACATCATTTCCGTCACCAATGGTGCCAAGATCGGTGCCGAAGCGGGAGCCTTCGCTAACCTGCTCGACGGGTTTACGCGCATGTATCAGAACCATGCCGCCCGTGAAGACACGCTAGTCTTTCCCGCTTGGAAGGATGCTGTAACCTCAGGCGAGTACGACGAACTGAATGACAAATTCGAAGACATTGAACACGAACAGTTCGGCGAGGACGGGTTCGAGGACGCGGTGAAACAGATCGGTGAGGTGGAGGCGAGTTTGAATCTGTCTGACATTTCGCAGTTTACGGTTTCAGGCCCGCCGAGTAAGCAGGGGAGCCAAATATGAGTTTCCTTGAGAAGATCGGGGTGACGGATGCTCCTGCATCCACACTGCTTATAAGAATCGCTGTCGGTTTTGTGTTTTTGTCAGAAGGTATCCAGAAATTCATAGACCCCGCCGATGTCGGTGCGGGAAGATTTGCAAAGATCGGCTTCCCAAATCCAGACCTTCTCGCACCATTCGTCGGCTCATTTGAGATCGTAAGCGGCGTTTTTGTGGTTCTTGGGCTGTTGACTCGCTTGGCGGTGATACCGCTGATCATCATAATGCGGACGGCAATTGTGACGACCAAAGTTCCCATTCTGCTCGAGAAAGGTTTCTGGGCAATGGCTCACGAGGCACGCACCGATTACGCGATGCTGCTCAGGGCGCTTTTCCTTTTGAGCGCGGGTGCGGGAAAATGGTCACTCGATGCAGGAAAAAGAGATCGATCCTCTTGACGAAGCGGTTACAATTGCACACGAAGGCCTTTCAACGGCTCCCGAAGCCCTAACATTCAGTAGCGAAGCAGTGCGACTCGCTATACGAAGTGGGTAGAATCATTCACGAAACCGGACGCAGCTAAGGAGTGAGATCATGACCCGACCATGGTTAGAAACAGTCATCCCGATAGGGATCATGTTGCTTTCTACACTTTCGTGCGGTCCGTTTATGAACGTGAAGAAGCCCACGAAGGTTGTGGATCTTGCGCCGATGGTGGGTAAGTCGCTGCAGGAAATGACGGCCTTGCTCGGACCGCCAAAGCAGATGGGCATCTGTCATGGATGGGACTTTGCTGATGGTGAATTGTCGGCGTGCTACCGTGACGCGACGAATAAGATGTATACCCTCCATTATCGACTTCCTCCGGCTCCCCTGTTTACGCCGACCACCGCCGTCAGTACGCCTGAGGAGATGGCGGCGCTTGTGCGTGTAGACCTTCAGGGAAGAAAGCCCGACGTCACGATCCGGGGCGGCTACGCATATGATAATTACGTTCTAGGCGGTAAGGCGGTCGATCTCTTTTTCGACGGCGGGCCAAAACGGATCGTCGGTGTGCGAGTGGATCTTAAATAATGCGGTCATCTCGAGAGCCTAAAATGAATTTATCCAGAGAAAAATACGGAACCTTTAATGATCTTGTCGCGGGTCTTGATCCTGAGATCGAGCAGATTTGTCATAGTCTTCGCGAACTCATTCTTCGGCTTGATCCCGATGCGGTTGAGGTTGTCCGTTTAGGCGACAATGCGGCTTCGTTTGGACTCGGGCCAAAAAAGATGAGCGAGGCATACGCTTACATCATGCCAAAAGCGGCCTACGTCAATCTCGGCTTTTATAATGGTGCGGCACTCGCAGATCCCGCCGCTCTGATCGAAGGAACAGGGAAACGGCTGAGACACGTGAAGATCAATTCCACGGGTGATGTCGATCGACCCGAATTACGGCGACTCATCGAGGCCGCACTGGTCGATCGACGTCAGGAACTCGGTCGCAATTAGCATTTTTGCCGATCGATAAAATAGAGAAATAACTTAATGACCGACACCGTCGCACTGATCTCTTCTCTGCAAACGGCCCCCGGCGTGATCGTCCCTCTGATCCGCGAGGTACCGACTGAGATACTGAAGCGTCGCCCAAGCAAGGGCAAATGGTCGGCTTTTGAGCATGCCGTTCACCTATCGCAGTCGGACATCGCGTTTCGTGCGCGGCTCGATCTGATCTTGTCTACGCCGGAGCCGTTCATTGAGACGATCGAAAATTCGCCCGAGGAGGAAGCGGGAGCGATGCTCGATGTCGATCTCGACGAAAGCCTGGGGAGATATCTACGCGAGCGGGCCGCGCTTGTTGAGCGACTGAAAAAGCTTTCACCGGACGAATGGCAGAAACCCGCCGTGCACGAGGCGTTCGACCATTATTCGGTATTCATCATGTTCCGGCACCTGTTCAATCACGAGATGCTGCACGCCTACAGGATCGAAGAGCTGCTGCTCAAGAAGGATTGGGATCGATAAGCTTTTGAAAATATAAGGACATGAAGCTGTTTGACCGTATCGCTCCGATCTTGTTAACGGCGCGCCTTGTCGTTTGGCTCGAATGGCAGATCACCATTAAGTAGACCTATCCCTATTGCCTCGACCGAGCGGACGGCCCGGCCTAGGCAGCTCAAGGGCTTCCACTGCCATACTGGATGTGGACCGGAGTTGCCTCACTCGAACATGATTTCGTCCCGCAAGTTTATACGTCTCTTTTGTCAGCGGCCGGCGTGGGTCAAAACGGTGCGGGGATATTTTACCTTTATTTATCGTCAGTGACTTAGTCACGCGCGAGTTTGTCATTCACGACGATCAGGGACACACTTTATACTTTGGCGAACAGCTCTAAACAGATGGCATCAATCTCGGACCAACTTTTCATTTTTCCCGACTTGGTCAGGCGAGACCCGGCGGTCGATGCATGGTTTCTCACTCGGGCAGGAGGGCTCGGCGACATCGCGAGGATTTGGTTCGACATAATTCGTTCGTGCGGCGATGATGTTCGCGAATTACTGCATGACGGCCATCCGACGGCGATGCCGCATTCGGGTACGTCAATGCTTTCACATCACACGTTAATGTGGGATTCTTTCGCGGTGCTGAGCTTGCAGATCCGAGCGGCCTTTTGGAAGGCACCGGCAAATTCATGCGGCATGTAAAACTTCGGCCGGATGGCCGGGTCGACACAGACGCTTTGACCACGTTGGTCGAGACAGCCAGCGAGGACATGAAGTCGCGTATTCAGTCCCGCTAAGACGTGGACCTGTCGCCATCAGGAGCACGTGACCGTGTATCGCTGTTTAAATAATCTCTGGATAATCAGAACACCGGAACCAAGGAGGTTTCCCGGCGGGGTCCGGATGGACAAGAATAGGAGCGGAACCTTGTACAGCATTGACGGGACACTGCGAACGATCTAAATTAATCTACTTCAAAAATGGAAAAAAATGGTCCTTTTATCGGAAGATGCGTGCTTCGGACCGCAGTCGTTTGAATGTGAAAAATTCTCATAGAATCAACAAATAATTACCATGAACAAAAGAAAGTTGCCGCCAGAGTTGTGTGAAGAACTGCTCATTGTATTGAAAGAGCGTTTTGATAAAAACAAGAACCGGCACAAGAGCCGGGAATGGGCGAAAGTGCAGGAAAAGCTGGTATCCGACGGTAAAAAGCTCTGGTCGCTCAGCGAAATGGAGAGAACCGGCGGTGAGCCGGATGTCGTAGGTTTTGGTAAAAAGACCGGCGAATATATTTTCTATGATTGTTCCGCGGAAAGTCCGAAGGGCCGTCGAAGCCTTTGTTTCGACCGCGAGGGATGGGAGTTCCGAAAAGAACATAAACCGGAAAGCGATGCTGTTTCCGTCGCCGCAGCCATGGGCGTTGAGGTTTTGACCGAAGACGAATATCGCGAGCTGCAAAAACTCGGCGAGTTCGATCTGAAGACATCCAGCTGGGTACAAACGCCTTCCGAGATAAGAAAACTTGGCGGCGCCATCTTTTGCGATCGGCGCTTCGGCCGCGTTTTTACTTACCATAACGGTGCAGAATCGTATTACGCCGCCCGCGGATTCCGCGGCTCGCTAAAGGTATAGACCATGAGATCCGACAGATATGATCGAAGAGGGTTTTTGGGAGCCGTTACGGCGGGCGTCGGCGGACTCATAATAAACACAGCTTCTACCTCGTCGGCCGCACTTGCCCGGCCCAATTCCCCGCTGCCTGATCCACTGCCAAAAAGTGACTATTTATTTACCGATGGTCTTACGTATTTAAATACCGGTACTCTGGGGCCGTGCCGCAGAGAAACGATCGATGAATCTTTAAAAAGGTGGGAAGAATTAGAATCGTTTCCCATAAAGTTTTACGGTAAGTCGGGCGCTGAGGCACTGGCCGAAAAAACGAGGACGGCTGCCGCGAAGTTTCTCGGCTGTGAGCTGAATGAGATCGTGATCACCAACAGCACGACGAGCGGGATGAACGCTGTCGCCCAGGGTCTGAGGTTAAAAGCCGGAGACCGAATTCTGACCACTAACCACGAGCACGGAGGCGGACTGCTTGGATGGAAATATCTGGCGAAATATCACTATGCCCGGGTTGACATCGTCGTCATCCCGCGTGATGAGAATAACGTTGATGCGATCATCGACAATATTAAGAAAAGCATCACGCCGAGAACAAAGCTCATTAGCGTCAGCCATGTTTTCTCTTCGACGGGTCTCCGTATGCCGGTCGCCGAAATTTCGGCGTTGGCACGTTCAAAAGGAATTCTGTGCATTGTTGACGGCGCGCAGGCCGCTGGGGCGGTGAAGGTAAACCTAAATGAGCTTGGCTGTCACGCTTACGCGACTAGCGGACATAAGTGGCTTATGGGGCCGAAAGGAACAGGCCTTTTGTATATTTCAAAGGATGCTCAAGAC
>JBDTMQ010000105.1:0-16411 GCA_039934155.1 Acidobacteriota bacterium
ATGTCCCGCAGTTCTTTACAAGCGTCGTTGTCTCCGTCTCGTCAAAGTTCCGGTTCCCATAGCGGTCAAATGTGAATGCCGGCATCCAAAATCATATAAAACCACCCAACTGCCCGGTGGAATTTTGGCAACGTTCGGTGGTGGAAATAACATCACAATTACAGCTTCGTTCATTGCGACCGCGATCGGCCAGCGAAGCTTGTTTGGAACCTGGGTCCCGGTTATTTCCCCTCCTCGTAACCGGGACCTTTTTCTGTGTTCGCTGCCATATCCAACAGCTTCTCGATCTGACGTGTATGGCGTGCCTCATGGGCGCCCCTCAGCCACAACCATTCCTGAGCGTTGAGCTCGCCAAAATAAGGATGCCGAAATGTCTGATCGGCCGAGTGAAAGCTCGCGAAGGCCGCTCTCAATTCCTCGAAATGCCTTTCATTCTCATCTAAAATTTTTAACGAATCCGCGACAGACACGTTTCCCTTCGGATGTACGACCTCGGGCGCCTCGAGCTTGCGTGTGCCTATCTCGCGAATGTTGGCCTCGAATGCGGGCGAGAACTCGAGCCGCCCGTCGCTGGCGACGCCTGCCTCGCGTGCCTTGTCGAGAAGCCGCGAACAGATCCTCGCCATTCCTGAATCGACAAGCGAGATGTGCTCGAATACTTGTGCGGCCGTCCACTTCTCGCCGTCCAAAAGGACTTCGGGCCGGGTGACACTGGCGCGTTCCGCGACCTCTTTTAGCCGCTCGCGAACGCGTGCGTTAAAAGCAAAAATATCGTCGATCGAATTGATTTCCATAGTTCACTGGGCGGTCGCGGCGGGCTGCATCGAAAAGATCAGCCGGTGCCAGCGTAAAAAGCTCGTGACGCTGTCGGTCTCGTTCTTCATACGCTTTATATACGCTGTTTGAAAATACAGGATGTCGTCGGCAGTCCAATTGAGCGAGACGATCGGGTTGAACGAAACAAGCGTCGATGGATCGGGAAGTGTGGCCGCGGCTGGCGGCGGCGTGGCGACCGGAGCGGCATTGGCCGGGGCATTCGCCGGTGCCGAATTGGCCGCGTCGAGTTTTTGCTGCTGGTCGCGGTCGTATGCTTGCGACGAGATCAACAGCTGATTTCTGAGCGGGATCGCGGCCTGGGTCGGGTTGTTGCCGGCCGCGTCATAGATCCTGACCTGTGTGTCAAACCCGACGGCGACCTTTGCCGAGTCAGGCGACCACACGGGCTGAACGGCCGTCAGCGCATCGTCAAGCCGGCGTTCGCGTCCGTTCTTTTCCACCAGCCGCGGGCGGCCGACCGGAACGAATATCTCACCCGCCAGATCGGCCCGCTGTGCGAGCACCTGCCACTCGCGGGCGGTAGCCGCGAGCGCGGCGAGCATTGAGCTGTCGGGCGACCAGACATAATAAAAATACATCAGGCCTTCGTTTTGGGTGACGGGTTTTACATCGCCGCCCTCAGCATTGCACAGATAGATCTGTTCGGTACGAAAGGTCAACACGCCGGCCGGCGGCGCGGGTGTCGGGGCGGGCGGCTGCGTTTCATTGGTCGCGTTTGTATTTGCCTCTGCCGTATGCGCATCGGCCGTTTCCGGCGGCGCGGCGGCGGGCGGTTGAGCGGTATTCGAGTTACCAGCGTCCGGCCCGACGTCCGTCGTATCTACAGGCACGACGGTCCGCGTCATCGCTACGAATGCGACCGATGACGAGTCAGGTGACCAGCGGATGGTGTCGGGAAAATGGACGGCCATCGCGTCAGCCGTTATCTTGCTGACAGGTTTCCCCTCGGCCGAGTACATATCCATCCGAAACTCGGCTTGAACGTCGGCGACGCGATGGTAGACGGCGACCAACCGCTTGCCGGCAGGCGAGGCGATCGTGCGGTCAAGCATTTCCTGCGGCCGGTTTTGGTCAAAATCGGCCTGAACGGCCGGGCTGCGTTCTTCCGAAACGCCGGCGTTCCCTTCCGGAGCCGGAACATCCGGCTCATATCTGAAATTCAGCCTGACGGCCGGCACGTCCTTTAGCGCCGATGGCGCGGCAGCGGTTCCGGCAGGTTCTGACCGGCAGGACACCAAACTCAACGCCGAGAATACCAGCGACAAAATAAGCGTAAGAGTGATACGCATAATCACATCATTTCAGGCGAAAACGGATCAAAGATCGCTTTCCAGATATTCCCGGTACAGCGTTCGCTGTTCGGCGGTCAGTCCTTCGATAGGTTTAAAGGCCAGATCGGGCCGCGTGTTTGGACCGAGCGTGATCGGCAGTTCGCGCAAGCGGTCGTACCGAAAGACGGTCAAAACGATCTTGTCGCCGGGTTTTTTGTCGCCGATATAGGTCGTTAGAAATGTTTGACTGGCCCGCAGGCCGTTGACCGCGACGATCTGATCACCGCTATTCAGTCCCTGATCATAAGCAGGCGTTTTGGCGGGCACCGACCTGACGAGCAAGCGGCCGTTGTCTTCGGCCAGATTGGCGCCGAGATATGCCTTTTTCGCGTCCTCGTCGTCGCTTTTGATCTCTAAACCTATGCTGACGAAAAGCGGTTTGAGGTCTAATTCAGCGGTTCCGCGGACATATTTTGAGAAGAATGCGTCGAGGCTTTTGCCGGCCGCTTTTTCGGCTGCTGCCTGCAGATCGCTCGGGGTATAATTTTGGCCCTTTTTATAAAAGTCGGTATAGAGCGTTCGCATTACGTCGTCAAGCGACCGTTTGCCGCCGGACGCGCTTCTGATCGCGAGATCGAGCATCATGTTGACGAGCTCGCCCTTATCGTAATAAGAGATCTGATTGTTGATCGAGTTTTCGTCCTGACGATAATACTTGATCCAGGCGTCCATGCTCGCCTCTTCGAGACTAGTCTCAAAACGGCCGGGCCGTGCCTGAAGCTGTTCGATCATTGTCGCCTTGGTCTCGAGCAATTCCTTGTCAGAGATCAGCCCGGCCCGGCGCATCAGAATGCCCTCGTAATAAGCGGTAGCTCCCTCGGCAAACCACAACAGCTTGGTGTAGTTCTCGTGTTCGTAATCGAAAGGGCCCAACGAATCGGGCCGGATGCGCTTCACATTCCAAAGGTGAAAATATTCGTGCGCGACCAGGCCGAGAAATGCCGTGTAACCCTTGGGATTATTGAAATTGAGCGCATTGAATTGAAGCGCGGTCGAATTCAAATGTTCGAGACCATTTGAGGTCGCACCCGGGCGAACGTTGACGATGAACAAATAATTGTCGAGCGGCAGCTCACCGAATATTTGGAACGCCTCGTCGGCGATCTTGGCCGTATCGGCCGCGATCTTCTTAATATCGTAATTGCCCTCGCCCGAAATGATCATGCGATGCGGCTTGCCGCGGACGGCAAATTCGGTCTCGCGAAAATCGCTCACCTCGAACGGCGAATCGTAAAGAATGTCGTAATTGGGCGCTCTGAAAGTATTTGCCGAACCCGAAACTTTCGGCAGGCCGGTCGCGACCTTCCACTTGCCGAAGGGCTTTACAGTCACCGTCGACGGCAGATCAAGCTGGCCGGCCGGGAAAAGCAGCAGGGCCGCATTGTTCCAAAAGGCGTGGCCGTCGTTGAGATCGTTCGTCCGGACGGTCAGCTCATGGGCATAAACGCGGTAGGTTATGACGGCCTCGGCGGCGGCGGCGGTCTCGATCCGCCAGGTGTTTTTGTTGATCTTGCTCCAGGCAAGCTCGCGGCCCGATGAATTGGCCGCCATGTCCTGAACGTGGCGCGCGTATTCGCGAACGAGGTAGCTGCCGGGTGTCCAGACAGGCATTTTGAGATCGACGGCCGCGGGCGCGCGGTCCCACTTGAGGCGCATCTCTACCGCCAGCAGATGTGTCCAAGGCTCGGGCATAGAGACCGTATATCTTATTTCCGGCTTCGACTGGGCCGTGTTCGTTTGCCGTGCCTGATCTGATGCCGCACGTTTCGATTGAGCCTTTGATTCCTGAAGCATAAAAGCACTAATTACTATAATTGCCAGCACTGAAACGCCCGCTTGTAAAATTCCCCGCATTCTTTCGCAAACTCCCTTGAGATGATATTGTTCTTTTTTATCTTACTATAAAATCCGCCGGGCTTCCCTCTCGGGGCTCTCGGGGCACGCCGAACATCAATGGAACCGACCCCAAACATCTCACCAAAACCGGAAAAGGAAAGGTTCTTAACGGCTCCGCTGATAATAATTTTTCTGACGGTTTTTATCGATCTGATCGGATTCGGCATGGTGATACCCATCTTGCCGTTCTATGCCGAGACGCCGCCGTTCAATGCGACGCCATTCGAGATAGGCATCTTGTTCTCGATCTATTCGTGGATGCAGTTCTTCTTTTCGCCGATCCTCGGCCGGCTGTCCGACCGTTTCGGCCGCCGGCCCATTCTGTTCATCAGCCTGGTCGGGTCAGCGGCCGGATATCTCGTTATCGGATTTGCGAATACGCTGATACTCGTTTTTCTCGGCCGCGTGATCGGCGGGATCACCGGCGGCAATATATCGACCGCTCAGGCGTATATCGCCGATGTGACCACGCGTGAGAATCGCGCTAAAGGAATGGGGCTTTTCGGCGCCGCATTCGGGCTGGGGTTTATTCTGGGGCCGGCGATCGCCGGAATTTTAAGCAAATACGGCGTTGGGGTGCCGTTCTTTTTTGCCGCAGGACTCTCATCGCTGAGTGCGGCTGGCGTTTACTTTTTTCTGCCTGAATCGCTCAAGCGGTCGGAACACGTCGACGACGCGCCGCGAAAGAATCGCCTGGTCGAGCTTTTTGAGTCGCTGCGGGAAAAAGAGTTCGGCGTAATAAATCTGGTCTATTTTCTGTTGGTCACTTCGTTCTCGATCATGACCTATGCGTTCGTGCTGTACACGGCCTTTAAATTCGGATATAACGCCGAGCAGAACGGCTATCTGTTCGCATTCGTCGGCTTGTGCTCGATCGTGGGACAGGGCGTGCTGTTTGGAGCGTTGGTCAGAAGAACGGGCGAGATTCGCCTGGTCGCATTCGGGTGCCTGGCGATGTTCGCGAGTCTTTTCTGGATACCATTCATCTCGCCCTCGAACGGTGGGCTGACGAGCCTTTTGGCAGCCTGTACTCTTTTATCGCTCGGCAATGCTTTTGCTTCGCCCGGCCTGTCGAGTCTCGTCTCAAAGATCTCAAAAGAACACAAACAGGGCAGCGCGCTGGGGATAATGCAGTCAGGCGCGAGTCTCGCGCGGGCGGTCGGGCCGACGATCGGCGGCGTGCTGCTCAGCAATTCGCTCGGCCGGCTGGACGACGGAACGCTTTACCGCACTTTTTGGACGGCGGCGGCGATAATGCTGGCGGCGTTTGTGATCGCTTTATATTCGGTAAGAATGCTCAAGCACGCGGCGACAGGGTGAGGTCAGCTGACGGCGCGCTGGCGGTGCTTATCGGCGGCCGGGAATGACACCGTGAAAGTCGTACCGCTTTCGCTTCCGCTCTGAACGTCGATCGTCCCGGCATGTTCCTGAACTATCCCGTAGCTGACAGCAAGGCCGAGACCGGTGCCATTGCCGACGCCTTTTGTGGTGAAAAACGGGTCGAATATTTTATTGAGGTTCTCTTCGGGAATGCCCTCGCCTGTATCCTGAATCACGATCGCGACGGTGCCGTTCCCATCCGATGCTGTCTCGAGCGTGATCTGGCCGCCGCTAAACATTGCATCACGGGCATTGAGTATCAGATTTGTGAAAACCTGCTGCAGCTTTCCCGCATTGCCAAAAACATAAACCGGCATCTCGGAATAATTCTTTTCGATCAACACATTCGACTTGCGAAGCTGGGGCTCGAGAAGCTGCAGCGTATCGTCAAGCACTTTGCTGACGTCGACGTCGGTCAGTTCGGTCACGTTCCCCGTGCGGGAAAAATTCAACAGATTGCCGACAATGTTCGAGGCCCGGTCAGTCTGTCGCTGCATCTTTTGAAGCAAGGCATGTTTCGGATCGGTCTCGGGGATCATGCCAAGCAGCATTTGTGTGTAACTCGACACCCCGGTCAGCGGCGTGTTCACCTCGTGCGCGACGCCGGCGGCCAGCAGACCGATGCTCGACAGCTTTTCGCTTTGCTGCAGCGATTCTTCGAGTTTGACCCGCGACGAGACGTTTTCCAGAACGACTATCGATCCTGTCTGTGAGTTGGAAACCGAGCGAAGCGGTGCGACGGCCACGTTCAGCATCAGCGACCGCCCGGCGGCATCGAATGTATGCAGTTTGTAAGCGTTTCTGATCTCGGTCAGATGCCAGCGCGTCTTACCGAGAATATTGGCGAGATTAAGTGCAAAGCTCTCATCAAAAATGTCCTCGACAAGGCGGCCGACGACCTGCTCGCGTCTCAGTCCCATCAATTCTTCGAAAGTCGAGTTGCAACGCGTGACCCGGCCGTCCTCGTCAACCGCGAGCAGCCCGACGTTCACCGATTCGATTATCGATTCATTAAATTCTTTCAGTAAGGCAAGCTCTTCGGTGTGCTGCTGCTGTTCCTGATACAGTCGGCTGTTCTCGACCGCGACCGCGACGTAACCCGAAACGGTCCGCAGTATCTCAAGGTCTTCGGATGAAAGCAGCGAGCCATCGCGGGCACGGCCAAGGGCGATCACCGCCACCATCTTGCTTCTGACGACGCAGGGAACGAAGTAATGCAGTTCCTGACGGACCGGCCCTTTGCCGTTCCCGTTCGAATGTACGGCATCGGTGTCTTGCAGTTCGATCTCGTCAGCACGGACGATCCCTTTTTCTGCTGACTTTTCGCGGATCATCCGGCGGAAGTCCGACGGGATATGATAAGTGTCGCTGACGCCTTCGGATTTTGCGATCTTGTACTGGGCGGGAGCTTTAGGATCTTCGACAAAGACTGCCACTTTTTCGACATCGAGCACCTGTTTGAGGCGATCGATCAGGCCCTCGAGCAGCGGTTCCATTGCGGTCGTCGCCGACAGCGTGCGGCCAAAATCCAACAGGCCGTGCCTCAAATCGTAGCGGTTGCCGTAAAAGAACCGGTCGGCCCTTTCCTGAAGAAAATTCTTGAGCGGTTCGGTCAGCATCACGATCGCCGCCATCGCGATGATCGCGATCAGGGCCCGCAATGTGATCTCGGTCGTCGAAAGATTGTTGCCGACCGCAAGGTAAACCAGGCCCAGGGCTACGGTGCCGATCATCATCGCGATCGCCACCGTGGTCAGAGCATATACAAGCGCCCTTCGGACGACGACATCGACATCCATCAATCGATAACGGACGACCGAATGTCCAAAACTAAGCGGGATCAGTGCCAGCGGCAAGGTCGTAATTGCGGTCGTAAGAGTATCTTCAGGCAGGAAAACGAAACGGCGGGCAATCTGGACTCCGAGGATCGGGATGATCGAGGCCATCGTGCCCCACATCGCCCATTTGAGGCGCTGGCGGACAAGGGCTTGTTTGTTGCTCAGAAATCGCCACAGCAAGACGCTAGCGCCGATCGAAACACCGGCGACAAAATGGATCAGAAGCGTTTCGTTAAGGACCGGGAATACTTTAAAGGATGCCGTAAGCTGCCGCAGGGTCGTGCCGATCGAATCGACCGGGATCAATGCCCCGAGTGAGAAAACGACGTCGACCAGAAAGATGAGTGCGGCCGGCAGATACAGAAGATAGGTCTTCCAGCGGGGCGTGTCGAAAACGGCGCTTCGCACCGGATACCGCAGACAAAAGTGCAGAAAGAGCGGCACAAAGAAAGCAAAAGCCGCGTCGTCGATAAGATTTACTGCAAGGTCAAAATCCTGGCCCAGATTCAGCGACCTGTAAACGTGAAAAATGAACGCGGCAAGACAGACGGTCGCAAAATGCAGTACAAATGGCGAGCGGCTGCCCTGTTTGAACAGCACGAAAATACCGACCCCTAGCCAGACGATGCCGACAAATGTCAGAAATATTATCGACGGCGTCCAACGCGGCAGCGTGTCGATATTCTTGAGATCGGCGTAATAAAAATTGTTCGCAAATGAATAGGAGGGCTTTTGGTAATAGTAGGTGAGACTGCCGCCGACACCGGCGGCATCGAGATACATTGCTACATCGGCAGGCGAGATGACCTCATCGAACGCTTCGCCGTCAAGACTGATCGCTAAGAGCTTGTCGCCCGGCGAAATTCCGGCACGCGAAGCCGCCAGATTTGGAATGACCTTTTCGGCGTATACACCGCCGTTCTTTTGCGCCCACAAGGTGCCGTCGGTCGGCGGCAGCTGGTGTACGCCGCGCTGAAGCAGATTTAAGGCGCCGCCAGCCACGAAAAGAACCGTAACGACAAGCCACATCAAGCTCCAACTTGTTAGTACTTTTGCATTCATCAAAAACAGGCACACTGCCTCGGAGTTTTTCGAGGCAATAAACGTTCCATCGCCCGCACAAGCGTAAACCTTCTAAATATACCGAATTATACGATAGTCCCGAGGTTTTGCGCGTACGTAACGAGCCTGAAATTCAGTTTTTTGCTTAGCAATCCGAGAATTTGGAAAAAAAACCGCCGGCCCAATAAAAAAGCACAGCATTCGCGGCCGTGCACGTTCGCCCTGGGGGCCTTCGAAGATCCGGCATTTCGGTCGCGGAGCCTAAAGGCCGTTTCATGCGTTGACCTTAAGACCGAATTTTTCACTTCTCAGCCTGCGTATCACTCCGACGAATTCACGTTTTGAAAGCTCGATCGCGCCCGCGGCCAATGCCCTTTCTCTTATCTGCACGGTCAGGTCGAAATGCGGTGACGACCTCGGCTGAAACCATTCAGCCCTAAGGCCGATCAATACGGCAAAATCGATAAGCTCGGGAATGGAATCCGCGATCAAACGACACGATGGGCCGTGTTTCCAGCCCCAGTTGCCAAGCGGGTCGATATATACAGCCATCAGGATCTCATTGGTGAAGAAAATGAAAAAGCGGCCAAATGACCGCCGCAGGTCGACTCGTTAATAAAGCCGGGCATACTAAAACCGGACCAGAATGCTGCCCCGAAGTCCCCGTCGCTGCGAACTGACCCTGAGCATACCGTCGTCGCCGGTCACGCCGGTCTGAAAATCAAAAAGATTTCGGGCATCGACAACCGCCTGAGCGTGAAACGGCAAGCCGAGATTCGGAAGGCTCTGGGTAATCATTATGCTCAGGCTTGGATCATAGATCGCAAGCCGTCCCTGGAACGGATCAATCGCAAACACTGTTGCCTGCGGCGAAAGCCTGAAGATCGTTTTAACATTCGTTCCCGAGCTCAGGTCGGCCTCGAATTGTCCGTAAAAGGACTGGAAAAAGTCGGTTTGGAAGAGCTCCGCCGGGTTAGTGATGCCCTCGGCGGAAAGCTTCTGTCCGCTGCCGAAGCTATAGCCTGCGGCCGTGCTGAAGCGTCCGTTGATCCGCCGCGTGTAAACCAGGCTAAGGCCGGTCGCCCGTCCGTTCTGGCTTCCTACAAATTCGACGATCGATGACGATGCCAGGTCAAAAGGCAGATTGGCAAGGCCGATGCCGCGGCCCATTGTCGTATCGAGAAATATATTTGCGGCAATGTTCGAATTGTTATCCAGAACGCGTTCGATACCGAATTCGAACCGCCGACTCTTGTTCATTACCGGCCGACCCGCCTCGACGACGATATCCTCGATCGCGACCGGATCTCTGAAAATAACCTGGGCATCTTCGAGCTCGATCGCCTTTGACCATGTTCGGCTCTCGGTCTGGGTCGTATACGCGGTCGTAAAACGGGTCTTAGGATCGATGTCGAACTGAAGCCCGAATCGCGGCGACAATGCCTGGTCGTGGCCCGCACCGATAAACTTTGAATAATCGAAACCGAGCACGACGACGACGCCTTCCCGGACGCTCCATTCATCGAGTGCCTGGAATGAGATCTGGCCGAGCGACCTTTCGCTGTCATCGAAGGTCAGCGAGCCGAGGCTGCCGATCGAGGTATTCAAGCGGATCTTGTGGCCCGTGACCGGAAGGAACTTTGCCTGCAGCTCGAGGCGTTTTGGCGATGCCTTGCCGATGCCCAACTGGCCGGCGACCAACAGATCTGAGGTTTCGGTCAGCGGTATCAGCGTTGCTGCATTAATGCCGGAAAAAGCACCGCGGAAATTTGAAGCAAAATATGTCTCGGCGACAGTTTGGCCTTTACGGTCCCGGTCGGCGGCAACGTCGGTGACGTCCGTCTCAGGTATGTCGGCGATCGGCGAATCGCCCTCAGAGTTCTGATAGATCGAGCGGCTCGTCTGGGCGGCGCGGATCGACCATTTAGGATTATTGCGATCCAGCCTCTTTTCAGGCAGCGTGTTGCCGCTGCCCGAACGAGCAAGCTTGAAACCGTAATTAAATTGTTCGGCGCCGTCGATCTGGACCTCAGAAAGGGTAACCGGATTAAAACCTTCGGCAACGGCGAGGATCTTGTATGTTCCGGGAATGATCCTGGTAAGAAAGCTTCCGTCCGAGGCTGACCTGACCTGTTTTAAGAGTTTTGTCGTTCCTGCCTTGAATATCGCAACTGTCGCGTCGGCGATCGGGCTACCGCCCTCGTCACGGACGATTCCCTTGATCGTTCCCAGGCCGGCGCGTGTCTCACCCGCAGCCGTATTCGCAAAATACTCCGGCACAGTGACAAATACCGCCGTCAGTGCGACCACCGACAGAGAGATCGTCCTTATCAATTTTGCGGAGGTGAAATAGGACTTCATCAAAATAGGTACAAATGGATCAAGACTGTTTACCTTATCAGGCTTCAGGCAAGAACACGAAAAACCGGTAATTCCGGTAACCTTGTTATTTTCGAGGCAAATATCAAATGTGTCAAGCCTTAAGTGACAGGTGTCGTTAGGCCATATGATGCGTTTAGCTTGACAAAGTTTGCCCCGCGGCTAGAATTAAGACTTGCTTTTACACCGGCATTCGAGCCGCAGTAAAATGGTAAAATTCTCGGAGACGTGGCTGAGCGGCTGAAAGCGGCGGTTTGCTAAATCGTTAAGGGTCAAAAGCCCTTCACAGGTTCGAATCCTGTCGTCTCCGCCATAAGATCTAACATCGCCGATTCGAAAAGCCGTCGAGATCACATCCGACGGCTTTTTTTGTAAATCATGAAGATCACGCTTACAAGCATTTCGGTGAACGACCCGGTCGCGGCCTTTAAGTTCTACACTGAGAAACTCGGGTTCAAAGAAAAACTCTATATGCCCGAAATGAGGCTTGCCATCGTCGTTTCGCCCGAGCAGCTCGACGGTACCGCTCTGCTGCTGGAGCCGAACGAGAACCTGAACACCAGAGAGTATTACGAAGGTATCTACAATGCCGAAATGCCGGTGATCGTATTCGGCGTCGAAGATGTTCAGTCGGAATATCAACGGCTTAAGGCCCTCGGAGTGAGGTTTATCAAACCGCCGACAATTACGGATTGGGGAACCGAAGCGATATTTGACGACACCTGCGGCAACTATATCCAGCTTCATCAGCCTTAGACAGGCAATTGACCTGTCCCGGTTTTGCTTTCTCATTTTTTTCGGAAGACAATTGAAGCGTTATGTCAGTAAGAGTCAGATTTGCCCCGAGCCCGACGGGATATTTACATATCGGATCGGCCCGGACAGCACTTTTTAATTACCTTTATGCCCGCCACGTTGGCGGCAAATTCCTTCTAAGGATCGAGGACACGGATATCGCGCGTTCGAACGAGGAATCGACCCGCTCGATCCTTGAGGGCCTGGCATGGCTCGAGCTCGGCCATGACGAAGAGGTAGTTTTTCAATCCGATAACGCCGACAAGCATCGCGAGACCGCAAAAAGCCTGTTGGCAGAAGGCAAGGCCTATCGCGATTTCACGCCTAAGGCCGAACCGGGCGATTCCAGCGTTAAGGATGCAATAAAGGAGCGGGCAAGAGCATCCGCCGAAGGGTCGGCCGGCATGCGCGCCAATCCGTACCGGCTGATCTCAGAAGTCGAAAGCGACACGAGGGCGGCCAGCGGCGAACCTTTCGCGATCAGGCTCAAGGTGTCTGAGACGGGCCGGACCGCTTTTGACGATGCCGTTTACGGCATACAGGAAAGGGACTATGCCGATACTGAGGATCTTGTGCTGCTGAGGTCTGACGGCCATCCTCTTTACAATCTGGCCGTCGTTTGCGACGACATCGAAATGGGCATCACGCATGTCATCCGCGGGCAGGACCATCTGACCAACACGCACAAACAGATACTTATATATGAGGCTCTGGGCATAACGCCGCCGATCTTTGCACACTTGCCGCTGATCCTTGCTCCCAACAAAGGCAAGCTGTCAAAGCGAAAGCACGGTGAGATTGTTTCGATGACGACATATCGCGATGCGGGCTTTCTGGCGGCCGCATTTCGCAATTTTTTGGCGCTGCTCGGGTGGTCGGCCGGCGAAGAAAAAGAGATCTATTCGCTGGATGAACTGATCGCCAAATTCTCGCTCGAGGGCATTCACCGTTCGAACGGGATCTTTAATTTTAAGGAGAATGACCCGCGGCACTGGACCGACGATAAAGCGATCTGGTTCAATGCCGAATACATTCGCACAATGCCGCTTGCTGAACTGCTGCCCCATGTAAAGGCCGAACTGAAAGCGAATAAACTATGGAAAGACGAATATGATTCGCCGATCACCGATGAAGGATTAGCGAATGGCAGTGAGCTAACAGCTGACAGCCATTATTCAACATGGTTTTTGCATACCGTCGATCTGATCCGTCAGAGGTTTTTTACGCTCAAGGATTTTTCATCGCAGGGCCGTGCGTATTTCAGCGAGGATTACGATTTGGACGCAGCCGCTGTCGCGAAGAATTTGACGAAGTTTCCCGAGCTTCGCGAATGGCTGCCGGAACTGGCCGAGCGATTTGAGAGTGAGTTTGCCGGAGCGAACTGGCCGCCCGCTGACACAGGCGGTTCTGACAAGACATTCACCGAGGAAAATATCGAGGCGGTCGTCAAAGCATTTGCCGAAGAAAAAGGCACTAAGCTCGGCGTGATAATGAACGGCGCACGCACCCTGTTGACAGGCGTCGCCGTCGGGCCGTCGATGCTTTCGGTATTTGAGATACTTGGCCTTGAGCGGACGTTGATGCGGCTGAGAAGTCAGGTTGCGTGGAATGGATAGTGCATAACCCCGCGCGTTAACAAGGGGGAAATTCGAAACTTATTTGTCAAAACATTAAGAGGATAAAATGAAAGGATTCAAAACAAACATCGAGAAAGATACGCTGAAGAACAAAAATTTCCGTAAGGTGCTGTATACCGGCAAGAACAGCCAGCTTGTGCTGATGAGCATCAAGCCGAAGGAAGAGATCGGGCTCGAGACGCACCCTGAGAATGATCAGTTCCTGCGGTTCGAAGGCGGCAAGGGCCGCGTTGAGATCGACGGGAATAAGTATCAGGTAAAAGACGGCGACGCCGTTGTCATCCCGGCCGGTGCAAAACACAACGTGATCAACACATCTGCCGATGAAGAGATGAAACTGTACACGATCTACTCCCCGCCGCATCACAAGGACGGCATCGTCCGCAAAACAAAAGCTGAGGCCGAAGCCAACGACGAGGAATTTGACGGCAAAACGACCGAGAAAATGAAAAAGTAAGCGGTAAGCAATAAGTGGTGAGCGTACAACTGTATATTGCCTTCTCCCTACCGCCTACTGCGATCTGCTTACTGCTTACTGATTACTGTCATGATCAAATCATATAACGAACGCCAATCTCCCGAAGACAAAGCGATCTGCGACCTGCTCGCGTCTGAGATCGCGGGCGGGCTGCCGGAGGCTGAAGGCAAGATCTGGCATGCGCATCCGGTCTGGTTTCTGGACGGCAATCCGATCGTTGGATACAGCAAGCTCAAAAGCGGCGTTCGTCTTATGTTCTGGAGCGGCGCGAGCTTTGACGAAGAGAACCTCAAACAGAACTCCGGCAAATTCAAGGACGCCTCCATTACCTATACATCTGTCGATCAGATCGACACGGCAGATCTCGCCCGCTGGCTCAAAAGATCCCGCGATATTCAGTGGGACTATAAGAATATAGTCAAACGAAAAGGCGTTCTCGAGCGTTTGAAATGGGCCGAGTTAGACGCGGCTAGCGAGTCTCAAAAAACCCTCAGATTTAATGAACCAGGATCCTCGTTTTAGCGTTAGAATCTTAAATAAGTTCTTGAACCGCTCCTTTGCCCGAGGATCCACAGATGAAAAAACCAGCAATCGCCCTAGTGATCGCATTTTCGCTGCTCAATACGTCCGGGATACGTGCCCAGAAAGAGGGCCCTCGCGATCAAAATGAATTTGTAAAAAGTTACGACGCATATATTAAGAATACGATGGAGAAAGTTCCGGACATTCCCGGTTTCGCCGTTGTCGTGATCAAGGATGACAAGCCGATCTTTGTTAAGGCCTACGGGATGGCCGATAAGGAAGCGGGGGTGCGTTCCGATGTCGATACCCTTTATTACATTGCGTCGTCGACCAAATCATTTACCGCGCTTGCCGCGGCGCTGCTCGACCGCGAGGGCAAGATAAAGCTCGACGACCCGGTAAGCAAGTATTCCAACGGCGTCGCATTCAAGACGCGTCTGCCGGAAAAGATAACCGTCCGCGATCTGTTGACGCATACGAGCGGGTTGAGGAACGGGCCGCTTGTGTTTCGAATGGCCTATAGCGGCGAAAGCGATGCGGCCGATATGAAGCGCGTTTTTGGCAGTGCGACGACGTTTACCGAGGAGCGTTACGGTAAATATAACTACGACAACCTGGGATATAACATCTACGCCGTTTTGCTGCAGAACCATCTCGGCCTGAAATGGCAGGACGTTCTTCAGAGCAAGGTCTTTGATCCGATCGGCTTAAAACATACGACCGCATATGTATCAAAAGCCAAAAGGAAAAAATACAAGATCGCCGCGCCGTACATGTATGATCCGGCGTCCGGCAAGGAGATCCGCGCGCCGTTAGAAAAGGTCGACAATAATATGCAGTCAGCCGGCGGCATGTTCGCCAGCGTCTCGGATATCGGCAGATGGTTGAATCTCAATATGAACGATGGAATGCTGGACGGAAAACAGGTCATTCCCGCCGAGGTTATGCGGGCTGTTCATACCGGTTTTACGGCGACGACGCGCGATGCGCCGCCCTTTTCGGGCGAGGGTCAATACGGGCTCGGCTGGCAGATCGGAAAATATCGTAACGAAAAGGTGATCTACCACCACGGCGGCTTTCCCGGTTACCGAAGCCACATCTCATATTTACCCGAGAAAAAGATCGCTATCGCAGTTCTGGTAAATGACGGTTTTGCCGGCTCACGCGCCGCTGATATGTTCGCTACTTTCGGTTACGACTGGTGGCTGGGTCTCGACGGTTTTCAGGCGGCTTACGATAAAGAGCTGCAGAACCTAGCGGACCGCTATGCTCAGGCGGTCGAGCAAATGAGGGCCGATGTGGCCACCCGAGCAAAGCGTACGTCACAGCTGACCAAACCGCTCGGCGATTATGCGGGAAAATACGTTAACGACGATCTGGGCGCCATTATTGTTTCGAATACCGGCACCGATCTGATGGTGAAAATGGGGAATATCAAGGTCACCGCGACAAACTTTACCCAGCGGGAAACGATCCGTGTCGAGATGGTGCCGGGATCGGGCGAGGTGATCAAATTCAACAAGACGGCGGACGGTAAAGTCGACTCTCTTACCTATGCGGGAGCAACATTTACAAGGATCAGTTAGCTGATCGTCAAGTGTTCCGTTTCCCGTAGTTTTATTCTTCTTTCGGTGCAGTTGCGGCCGCGTCGCCGTCATCGATCGGGTCTGATTTCGCTTTTTCGCGTTTTGCCAGTATCAGAAACGGGATCGCAAGCGCCTGTATGATCGCGGTTGCGGCATACGATGCCGGATAGCCCCAGACATCGGCTGTTTTGCCAAGGGCCGGTTGGGCGACCATTCCGCCTAGCGCATTGAGCATGTTGTCTGACGAGAGCACCGTCGCACGCTCTTTCGACGAAACGATCCCGTTCACATACGCCTGGCGAATTGGTCCGGCAGCAGCAAAGACCATTGCCCACACAGCAAGCAGCACGAGAACGAGCCAAAAATTTCCGGCGATCGAGAGCAGCAGCGGTAATTGCCGTTCCGGTGATGAGCAAAGTGGTTCGGCGGCGGAACAAACGGCCGGCGTATGGCACGAGCAGCCCGCCCAGGATCTGTGCCCCCGCGAATATACTTGCCGCCGCACCCGCCACGGCGTAACTCGTCGATTCGCCCCACAGCTGCAGTAAAAATGGCTGCGCCGCATAAAAAGCAAACATCGCCACGCCGCCGCTAAAGATCGATGACACCATCATCCAGCGGATCGGCGCATTTCGAAAGCCGAACTCAAGTGCAGAGCCGACCACATCTT
>JBDTMQ010000106.1:0-7750 GCA_039934155.1 Acidobacteriota bacterium
GATCATACCAGGCAATGCAGGACAGGTTACAAGGTAACCGTCAGGATCGTTCGGTTCGATCAGGACAGTGAAGCTGTATTCTCCGACTGAACTGGAGCCTTTTCTCTCATATTATTATTCTAACTCCACCAATGACAATATGCAGTACATTTCAGGTTTATTCGTTCTTCTCCCGACCGTATTTTATTATTGCCTCAATTCGACATGATGCCGGCCTGTTGAAAAAGCCTGTCGGTAAAAAACGCCTCAATCATGTCTGCAGCCACGGGAGGGCCGTCCTGCGTGGCTCTGTATTTGAAGAGCTCGGTTCCGTGGCCGCTCGCAGAAAACACATTGGCCCCGTACCGTACATTATTGCCCGCCGCGAGAAGCTTATTCACAGCATCAGCCGATTCTTTGTCGCCGGTCGAAGCCAGTAAGATCATCGGCCGGTCGCCATATTTCTTGATCGCCGGTTCGGTCGGCATATTTCCAAAATAGTTCAGGCCGGGCGACAGCAGTGCGACGGCCGCGACGTTCGGATGATCGGCCGCATAGATCAAAGCCAGGCTGCTGCCATATGATGCGCCGACGATACCTATTTTTGACGGATCGACGTTTTTGCTCTTTGAGAGAAATTCGATGGCCGCGTTTACGTCGCCCAGCATTGCGTTCACCGCCTCGCCGCTCCGTTCGGTCTTCACAGTCTTTCCGTCCGCCGTTTTTGTCGAGCCGCCGAATCCGCGTCCGTCGATAGATAAAACACTAAAACCTTTTCCCTGCATCCGTTTTGCAAATTCGTCAAACGCATGCCGGTCGTCCTGCCACTGATGCAAAAGCAAAAGTGCCGGCGAACCTGGCTTGCCGGAATCGAAAAATGTCCCCGCCAACTGAACGCCGTCAGGTGAATTGATCACTACCTCTGTGACAGCCGACGCGGCGCTCTCAACCGGAGGAGTCGCCCCGGGGTTTGCGGTATTTCCCGAATTGGCATGGTTCCCGGTCCCGGCCGCGCCGCATCCTGTCAAAAAAAGCACGATCCCGATAATGAGCGTTCGCATATTTCTTTTATATCAATCGAGGCCGTCAAAAAACCGTCGATGATAATTTATCTGACCAAGGTGATACGAGAGGTGCGTTGTCAGATAGGTTAAGAATTGGCCCGTCGTCATCGGACCCGTAAGGACGACCTTTGGATATTCCTTTTCAAGATCGTCTGGGTTTACTTTTTCAAGCGCTGTGGCGACTGCCAGGATAGTGTCATCGACCTTTTTCAACAATTCTGATCGAGGCACATCCTTGTCAGAGAATTCGAGATCGCGGTCTCGTGCATAACCGCTGCCGCCCAGCTCGGCGGCAATAAAAGCATTCAGATTCCCGACCAGGTGCAGGCAGAGATTTCCGGCCGAGTTTGTGATCGCTCCGCCCGTTTTCCAGATCGCATCTTCGTTTTCATATGCGGCTATCTCGTCTCTCAGCTTTCCGAGGTCCCGTTTATATAATTCGTTCAAGATATCGATCATCATCTGAATACTCCACTTACGCTGATCTTATGCAAAAACCTCGATCACTTTTTGTACCGCGTCCGCCAGCTTATCCACCTCTTCGCGGGTGTTGTAAAACGCGAAAGACGCACGGGCCGTCGCAGGTACGTCGAAAAATTGCATCACCGGTTGGGCGCAATGATGGCCGGCACGAACGGCGATGCCCTGCTGGTCGAGGATAGTGCCAATGTCATGCGGGTGAATCTCGTCGATTGTGAAAGAAAGCACGCTTGCTTTTTCAGCAGCCGTGCCGATGATCCTCACGCCGGGAATATCAGCGAGACGTTGTGTCGCGTATTCGAGCAGTTCACGTTCGTATTCGGCAGCGGACTGAAAATCGATCGAGTTGATATAATCTATCGCTGCACCGAGCCCGATGCCCGCGGCGATCGCCGGCGTTCCGGCCTCGAATTTTTCCGGTATCGGCGCAAAGGTCGTTCCCTCAAAACTGACCGTCCTGATCATCCCGCCGCCGGTCTGATATGGCGGCATTTTGTCCAGCCATTCTCGCTTGCCGTACAGAATTCCGCTGCCGGTCGGCCCGAACATCTTATGTCCCGAAAAGGCGACAAAGTCAGCATCCAGATCCTGAACATCGACCGGAAAATGCGGCACGCTCTGAGCCGCATCAACACATACCGGCACACCGAATTTGTGTGCCGTCGCGATCATTTCCTTGATCGGATTGATGGTGCCGAGCGAATTGGAAACATGGGTGACCGCCACCATCCTGGTCCGGTCGTTCAACAGCTTGTCGAATTCGTCGATAACTAGCTCGCCGCGTTCATTCATCGGAATAACGCGGATCAGCGCACCTTTTTCTTCAGCGACCTGCTGCCACGGAATGATGTTCGAATGATGCTCCATCTGAGAAATGACTATCTCGTCACCCTCGCCGATGAACTTGCGGCCGTACGAGAACGCGACCAGGTTTATTCCCTCGGTCGTGCCGCGAACGAAGATACACTCTTTTGCTTCTTTTGCGTTGATGAACCGCTTGACCTTTTCGCGGGCGGCTTCATAGGCCGTAGTGGCGTGTTGTGAAAGATAATGCACCCCGCGGTGAATGTTCGAATGCTCTTCCCGAAGATACTTCGACCCGCGGTCTATCACGATCTGAGGCACCTGTGACGACGCACTGTTGTCCAAATAGACCAGCGGCTTTCCGTTGACCGACTGTGACAGCACGGGAAAATCCTCTCTGACCTTTTCAACGTCCCAATTACTCATCAAGGTCTGTCTTGCAACTTTCATGCTTTCTTTCCCAACAACAGGTGGTCACAGCGCCGTCGGCAGATCGATCTTTATAAACGAAAGCTTGACCGATCTTCCGTCAATTATCTCATCCACCCGTATCAGCATGTAGTAGTCCTTTTCGCCATCGACGACGTGAACCGCATACATATAACCTAGTTTTGCCTCGACGTAGGGCGTGTAGGGATCCTGTCTGACCTTTCCATCCCTTCCCTTTATCGAAGAGTTCACCTGTACCGTCACGTCAGCCGTCGCGTAATTTATTCCCCGCGTTCCGCGTGCCGTTGATGGCACGGCTGCTCTCGCCGTAATTTGAACGGTCGGCGTATAAGTTCCGTCGCCGTTCATACCCGCAACTCCGTCAGCGCCATCAGCGCCGGAAACACCGGGCGCGCCGTCGGTGCCATTTGCACCTGAAGCATTGACGTTTATTATCCGCTGCTCGCCCGATTCAAGCGGTTCCCACGGCGTCACCGACGGCACCGTAAACTTATCGGTCCAGTTGAATTTTCCGATCCTGACCATTCGCGTCCGGTCGTCAATTCCTCCGTTCACCTGAAACAAGTTCACGTTGACGCCGATCTGATCGCCAAAATGGATCGCAGGAAACGCTCCGCAGCCGCGTTCCAGGGTGCGCAAGTTCAGACATGCTTTCTGATAACGCATACGATCGGAGACAGGAATGTGGGTCGAATTCTGGAGCTCAACGGTTTGGATCGCGGGCAGCTTAGCATTGTCCTGAGCCAAACAGGTGCCCATCGCCGCCAAAATCACGAACGCGATCAAAACCATTTTCATTTCTACTTCTCCTTTATTCTAGGTCACCGCTTCGCAACGGCCGCTTTCGGCTTGCCCTTTTCGGTCATCGGCAGCTCAGGTTTCGCCTTCGCCTTTCTTTCTTCCCTGGCGATGAATTCCGTCAAGGCTTTTTCGATCGTCGCCGCCCGGCGATGTTTTTCCCCGGCGATCTCGTCGATCTTTTTTAAAATTGATTCTTCGATAATTAGTGATTCTCTTACTCTCATAGTTTTTTATACTTCCAGCTTTACATTCAAACGGTTCAAAACAGCGGCATCGAGCTCGGCTCGAATACTTTCAATTCCGATCTTACTTATCACCTCTTCGGCAAAACCATACGTCAAAAGATTCCTTGCCAGATTATTCGGCAATCCGCGCGTCAACAGGTAAAACAGTTCTTCCTCCTCAAGCTGCCCGACGGTCGCACCGTGCGAGCATTTAACGTCGTCGTTAAATATTTCAAGCTGCGGTTTGGTATCGACCCGCGCATCGTTTGAAAGCAAAAGATTTTTGTTTTGCTGCTGTGCATCGGTGCCGTGGCCATTTTCGCGGACAAAGACCTTGCCATTGAATACGGCACGCGACCGATCGTTCAATACGCCCTTGTAATTCTGATGCGAAGTGCAGTTGGGCACCGTGTGATCGATGATCGAGTGGGTGTCATGGTGCTGCGTGTCGTTTAGCATATACAGTCCATCGACCCAGGCTTCGCCGCCCTCAGCCATGAACTTCAGTTCAATATCGTGTCGCGACAGCGCCCCGCCCAACGCGATATTTGTCGCGTCATAATGACTGCCGCGGCCTAGTGAAACCTCGGTAACGCCGTAATGAAAAGCGTCGGGCGACTCTTTCTGAACGCGGTAATGTGTCACGCTGGCATTGTCTTCAACGATGATCTGCACCGCGGCGTTCGTACAACTTTTCGCCGGCGAGGCGTATGTTTCGACGATCGTTGATCTGCTTCCCGCCTCGGCGATCAGCACAATATGCGGAAAGATCGCTTTGCCCTCGTCGCCTTCGAAATGCAATTCGATAGGCTCTTCAACGACCGTTTCCTTTGCTATCCGAAGCACCGCGACCCGTGCAAAAGCAAGATTTAATGCCGTGAACCCGTTCCTCTCGAAATTGAATGCGGTTAGCTGATCGGCCGCTGCATCCTCGCCCGAACGTGCGGCGCCATTCGCATCCACTACCCAGTTCTCGGCAACGAAGGGCGAAACATTCGTGTATTTCCAGTCCTCGAGTTTGGGCGTCGGAAAGCCGGTCGCCGAAAACGAGTCGAACGCCCGCCGTCTAACCGCGGTCAGCGTCGCCGATCCTTTCAGACCGTCGATGAACTTTCGGAAATCCGATCCGAATGCCGTCTCTTTTGCCATTTCCGGAGCCATTATTTTGTCGCCGCCTTTACCCAGTCGTAACCTTTCTCTTCCAGCTCTATCGCCAGTTCCTTGCCGCCTTCCTTCACGATCCGGCCGTTTGCCAGTACGTGAACAACATCGGGCGTGATGTAATTCAGCAGACGCTGATAATGAGTGACCAAGATTATAGCTTTGTCGCTCGAGCGAAGTTTGTTGACGCCCTCGGCAACGATCCGCAGCGCGTCGATATCGAGGCCTGAATCGGTCTCGTCGAGGATCGCCAGCTTCGGTTCGAGCACTGCCATCTGCAAGATCTCATTCCGCTTTTTCTCACCGCCTGAAAAGCCTTCGTTGACCGAACGCTTAAAAAACTGCGGGTCCATGTCGACTATCTTTGCCTTTTCTTTCAGATAGTCGTTGAATTCGAGCGGATCAAGTTCTTCTTCGCCACGGTGCTTCATTTTCTCGTTATACGCAAGGCGCAGGAACTGAGAATTAGACACGCCCGGCACCTCGACCGGATATTGGAACGCCATGAAAACGCCCTCACGGGCACGTTCGTCAGGCTCCAGTTCGAGCAGGTTTCGGCCTTCGAACAAGACCTCGCCCGAGATGACCTCATAGCTTGGATGCCCGGCCAGCACTTTCGACAACGTCGATTTACCCGAGCCGTTCGGGCCCATGATGGCGTGCACTTCGCCCTTTTTGACCTGAAGATTCAGCCCCTTCAGAATTTCTTTGCCGTCGATCCCGGCATGTAGATCTTTAACTTCCAACAACATCTTATTAATTATCCCTTCGCAATATTTTGTCCATTTCGAGTCCCGGCGTACCGTACCATTCGTCTGCCGTTGTGTCGCGGACCCATTTGTATCCGTGTTTCTCGTATAGCTTTACTGCCGCCGGCACAAAGTAGGTCGTGTACAAAAAGATCCGCTTCGTATCGACGGTGGACGCGTATTCGTCGATCGCATCAAGCATCCTCGAAGCAACGCCTTGGCCTTGTGCCTCGGGCGCGACGCCGAGACTTCGAATATAAAGCCCCTCGGGTTCATGCGTGACACCGACGGTGCCGATGACCTTGCCGTCGAGATCAGCCACCCACTGCGGACCTTCCAAAAATCGTCCCGCGATCTCTTCCTCCGGCGGAGTGACGATCACGAATGCCGCGGGCGTATAATTCTCGCGATTCTGCCCGAACGAGCTCAGCAGCACAACCGAGATTGCTGCCGCGTCCTCATTGACCGCGAGACGTACTTTTACCGCATCATGCTGTGACGCTCTTTTCGCCTCCGGCTTCGACATAGATCTCACCCTTCAAAAAAGTAACCGCATTTCCGCCTATCTTTACGCGCGTTCCCGCATTCTCACAAAACAATTCGCCCCCGCGTGCCGAGACCTGTCGCGCGAACAGCTTCGTCTTGCCCAGCTCAGCCGACCAATACGGGATCAGCGAACAATGAATCGCTCCGGTAACGGGATCTTCAGGAATACCGATCTTTGGTGCGAACATCCGCGACACAAAATCAGCATCGCTGCCCGGTGCGGTCACGATCACCTCGTTGTAGGCGAGCTTGCTCAACGCATTCATATCGGGCACGATCAAGCGAATGTCGTTCTCGTTCCTGAAAAGCGTCAGCACCATATCACCCTGTGATTCCCACGTCCGCAACGGCACGATACCGATGGCCAAAGCCAGGTTCGCATTCGGCTCGACCTCTGTAACCGGATACGACGGAAAATCAAGGACGAGCTTACCGTCCTGTTTTTCGACGCCGAGATCGCCGCTTCGCCCGGACCGAAACTTGATAGACTTCTCTTCCAGCTTCAGCTCATTAAAGATCACGTGAGCGGTCGCCAATGTCGCGTGACCGCAAAGATCGACCTCGACCTTCGGCGTAAACCACCGAATGTCATATCGATCTAGGGTCTTTACAAAAAACGCAGTTTCGGCCAAGTTATTCTCGGCCGCAATGCTGCTCATCAGCTCGTCCGGCAGCCAACTCTCGAGCGGCACGACCGCCGCCGGATTGCCATGAAACGCCTCTGTCGTAAACGCGTCAACCTGAAAGATATCTAGTTTCATTTCACTTCAGGCAAGCGCTATCGCTTGTATCTCTATCTTCGTTCCAAAATGCAGCTCTTTGACCGGCACGATGGCCCTCGCCGGCCGGTGATCGCCCATAACGCGAGCGTAAACTTCGTTGACCTTGCTCCACAGCTCCATATCAGAAATATAGATCGTCATCTGCATCACACGGTCAAGTCGGCTTCCAGCCGCTTGAAGTACGGCCTCGACGTTTCTCAAAGCCAGCTCCGTTTGTTCCTCGATCGATCCCGTCACCGGCTCACGCGTATCCAGCGTCATCGGCAGCTGTCCAGAAACATAAACAATTCCGTGATGCTCGATCCCGGGCGAATAATGTCCCTTAGGCGGCGGTTGGCCACCCGGCTGAAGTTTTTTCATACAGTTATTTGCTATCGGGTATTCCCAACAAAATCGGCTCAATTCCCTCTATATTTCAAAGCCAGCATCGTCAGATCGTCGTTCCTTTCAGCATTGAGTCTGAATTTCCCGATCGCATCGATACAGTTGTTCAGCAGATCGGTCGGCTCAAATCCGAGTGCGGCACGCAGAGTTTCCATCAATCTCTCCGAACCGAATTCAGCTCCCGCGTGGTCGTTAGCCTCGGTCACACCGTCTGAGAACAACAGCAGCGTCTCGCCGGGCTTCAATTTCGCTCCGCTCGCAACAAAGCTGCTGTCGCAAAACATACCCAGAGGCAGCCCCGCCGACTCCAGTGCCGCCTGCACGCT
>JBDTMQ010000107.1:0-2081 GCA_039934155.1 Acidobacteriota bacterium
GTTCGGCGAGGCGTTCGACTTTACGGGCGCTGATTTTGACGCGTGGTGCCGCGAGGCCGGTTTCAAACGGACCGAGGTTCTGCATCTCGCCGGGCCGGCAAGCGCGGCCATCGCCTATAAGTGACGGGCATCGGCATTGGCTGATCCGTTATATAATCCTAGCCATGCAAACCAAGGCCGCAGTGCTTTATGAAATGGGTCTCGATCCGCCCTACTCCGCAAGCCGGCCCATCCGCGTCGAACAGGTCGAGCTTGCAGGGCCGGGTGAAAGCGAGGTCCTTGTCGAATTAAAAGCGGCCGCGCTTTGCCATTCGGACCTCTCGGTGATCGACGGCTCAAGGCCGCGGTCGCTGCCGATCGTTTTGGGCCACGAGGCCTCGGGTATCGTGCGCGAGGTTGGTAAGGGCGTTTCTCAATTTGCCGACGGCGACCACGTCGTTTTCAGCTTTGTGCCGATATGCGGAAAGTGCACGTTTTGCGAAACGGAACGAGATGCACTATGCATCGCCGGCGCTGCTTCGAATCTGGCCGGCACGCTGCTTTCAGGCGAGAGCCGATTTCGATTAAATGACGGATCCTCATGCAGCCATCATCTAGGCGTGTCGGGCTTTTCCCAGTTTACGGTCGCGGATCAAGGCTCGCTCGTAAAGATCGATCCGGATCTCGCTCTTGAGCGGGCGGCACTTTTCGGATGTGCGGTAATGACGGGCGTCGGCGCCGTCGTTAATACGGCCAAGGTGGCTCCGGGCAGTTCGGTCGCGGTGTTCGGGCTCGGCGGCGTCGGTCTAAGCGCGGTGATGGGAGCGCGTGCCGCGGGGGCCGGGACGATTGTCGCGGTCGATGTCGTAACCTCAAAACTCGAACTTGCGAGGGAAATGGGCGCGACCCACTTGGTCGATGCCCGGGCCGGGAACGAGGTCGAAGCGGTGCGCGACGCGACCGGCGGCGGAGCCGAAACCACGATCGAAAGCGTCGGCAGCGAAAGCGTTTTGATGAAAGCATATGCGGCGACCGCTCGTGGCGGCCAGACTGTCACGGTCGGGCTGCCCGCTCCGAACAAGATGTTCAGCGTGCCGGCTATTTCCCTCGTTGCCGAGGAACGCGTTGTTCGCGGATCGTACATGGGCTCATCCGTGCCGCGGCGGGATATCCCGAGATTCATCGCAATGTATCGCGAAGGCAAGCTTCCGGTCGATCTGCTTCATACTCACACCTTGCGCCTCGATGATATGAACGAGGGCTTCGACCGACTTGCCGCCGCCCAGGCGATACGTCAGATAGTTTCGTTCGATTGAACCAGCGCCCGGAAAAGACTTATGTGCCGCAACATCAAAACACTCTTTAATTTCGATCCACCGGCGACGACTGACGAGGTAAATGCGTCGGCGCTGCAGTTTGTAAGAAAGCTGTCGGGGATGAACAAACCGTCGCGGGTTAATGAAGAAGCATTCGGGATCGCGGTCGAACGCGTTGCCGCGGCCGCACAGGAAATGCTGAATTCGCTGGTCACAACGGTCGAGCCGCGCGACCGCGACGAAGAAGCAGTAAAGGCAAAGAAACGCGCCGAACAGCGTTACGGCGGAAATATAGGAAAAACATTCTTATGAGCACTAACAGGCTGGAAGGAAAGGTCGCCATCGTCACCGGTGCGACCGGCGGCATCGGCGAAGCCACGGCAAAACGATTTCTTGACGAAGGTGCATCCGTGATGCTGGTCGGCCGTTCGGCGAATAAACTTGGCGAGACACGGGAGCGTTTAGGGCCGAAAGATAACATGGCTGACTTCGTGGCCGACGTGACCGATGAAACCGCGACGGCCGCTGCGGTTGCGGCGACGATCGAAAAATTTGGCGGCGTCGATATCCTGGTCGCCAATGCCGGGACCGAAGGCAACTTTGCCCCGATCGAAGATCTCACGGTTACCGAATTCGAGAACGTTCTTCGGACAAATGTGATCGGCGTTTGGATTTCGATGAAATATTGTGTCGAACCGATGAAGAAACGCGGTGGCGGGTCAATTATCGCTCTTTCGTCTATAGCGGGCAGGATCGGTTCGCCGACAATGGCGCCTTATATCTCGA
>JBDTMQ010000108.1:0-3167 GCA_039934155.1 Acidobacteriota bacterium
TTATCGAAGACGAGCTATATACACACGAATGCGATCACAGCCTCAGGTTCGCGATGAAGTTCATGATGGATAACCGGTTGGATTTTCCGAAGATCACCAGTTGGCTGACGAATAACGGCGGCTATTGCGACTGTAAGGTCATGGAGCAGATCGCACCGCAGTGGCGCGGGAAATTCGGAGACGATTGACGCACGCCTAAGATCTAGCCTTTTTCTTTTTAGGTACGGGGTTCAATATGTTCGCGAGGTAGCGGCCGGTGTGAGAAACTTCGTTAGCGGCCACTTGTTCTGGCGTTCCGACGGCAACGACCTCGCCTCCGCCTACGCCGCCTTCCGGCCCCAGATCGATCACATGGTCGGCGGTTTTTATCACATCCATATTGTGCTCGATCACGACAAGGCTCGCGCCGTTGTCGATCAGCACACGAAAGGCTGTTAACAGCTTACTGATATCGTCGAAATGCAGTCCGGTCGTCGGCTCGTCAAAAATAAAAAGCGTATTCGACCGCGTTTTTTGAGCAAGATGCGCAGCGAGCTTTACACGCTGTGCCTCGCCGCCGCTGAGGGTCGTCGCCGATTGGCCGAGCCGCAGATAACCCAGACCTACCTCTTCGAGCATTTTTAGACGCGACGTTATCTTTTTTACGTCTTTAAAGAAAAACAATGCTTCGCGAACGGTCAGATCGAGAACTTCGTGGATGCTTTTCCCTTTGTATTTGACCGTCAGGACCTCATCACGGAAACGCGTTCCCCGGCAGTCTTCGCACGTTAGCTCGACATCGGCCAGAAACTGCATTTCGACCGTCACGGTGCCGCTGCCCTGACACGTCTCACAGCGGCCGCCGGGAACGTTGAATGAGAAGTGCGACGAATTAAATCCCTTCGCCTTTGCGGTCGATGTGGCCGCAAAAACGTCGCGGATCGCGTCATATGCCTTAACGTAAGTTACCGGGTTCGAACGAGGCGTTCGCCCGATCGGCGACTGGTCGACGAGTACGATATCGTCGATCTGCTCGGTCCCTGTGATCTCTTTGAAGAATCCGACCGGAGCATTCCATTCGCCCCGCTTTTTCTTAATGCCGGCGAACAAAATATCGTGGACAAGGGTCGATTTGCCGGATCCCGAAACGCCGGTCACGCACGTAAGTATGCCGAGCGGGATTTCGACATCGACATTTCTGAGGTTGTGTTCGCGAGCGCCCGTGATCTGTATCGATCCTTTGTCGGAGACCTTTCGCTTTTGCGGGATCTTTATCTCGGCATCGCCCCTGAGGTATTTGGCAGTTAGCGATGTCGGATGTTTAAGAAGTTTTTTGAAATTCCCTTCAAAAACGAGCTCGCCGCCAAGTTCGCCGGCGTGCGGCCCGATGTCGATCATATGATCGGCGGCACGCATCGTGTCTTCGTCGTGTTCGACCACCAGCAGCGTATTGCCCAGGTCGCGCAGATCGAGCAGGATTTTGATCAGCCGGTCGTTATCGCGCGGATGAAGGCCGATGCTCGGCTCGTCCAATACATAAAGCGTGCCGACAAGCAGGGAACCGAGGTTGGTCGCAAGCTGGATGCGTTGAGCCTCGCCGCCCGAAAGCGTCGCGGCGACACGGCCAAGGGTCAGATATTCGAGGCCGACGTTGACCAAAAACGTCAACCTCCGCCTGATCTCGAGAAGAACCTTATCGGCGATCTTCATTCGCTCATCAGACAGCGTCAGGGATTCGAAAAATTTACTGGCGTCACTGATCGAGAGATCCACGATCTCGGGCAGCGAGCGGTCACCGACCCTGACATCGCGCGCCTCCTGGCGGAGCCGGGCGCCGCCGCAATCAGGGCACTTGGTATATCCCCTGTATTTTGCGAGGAAAACGCGGACGTGGAGCTTGTATTTTTTCGTCTCGAGCCATTTGAAGAAACCCTTTATGCCGCGCCAGCCGTCGTCGCCGTAAGTGACCGCGTTTTGCTGATAGTAGTCGAGATCGGCATAAGGTTTGTTGATATCGATCGAGGCAGACGCGGCATATTTCAACAGCTCTTTCTGCGCCCATGCGTACTGAGGACGCGTGAATGGCTCGACCGCACCATCCTTGATCGATAACAGCGGATTTGAGATCACTAGATCGTAATCGACGCCGATCGTATTGCCAAAGCCCTGGCACGTCGGGCAGGCGCCGAACGGGGAATTGAAGCTGAACAGATGCGGTTCCGGCTCTTCGTATTGGGTGCCGTCGTACTTGCATATGAACCTATCCGAGAATTTAAGACTGCCGTCGGCCTCAGCGTCAACGACTTGAATTACAGCCGCGTGGCCCTCGCGAAAACAGGTCTCAAGCGAATCGACAAGCCGCTGTCTGATCTCGGCATCGGCTTTCAGGCGGTCGATCAGAACATATGTTTCCTTAAAATCATCGAAAGGATAATCCTCAGGACGCTGAAGTTCGATCACCTCGCCGTTTCGGAACAGCCTCGAAAAACCCTGCTGCAACAGCAGTATCAGGAAGGCCGATACGCTAAGGTCGTCGGACTTGACCGATGCCTTGGCCGATGACCGTTTTGGTTTTTTTGGTTCGACGGCAGGCGTACCTAATGGGAACAGAATCTGGTCCGGGTCGGGAGTGCGGCTAGTATCTCGTCGGCCGCAGATTCCGGTGAATCTTTTTTCACCTCGCGGCCGCAAACATGGCAAAAGGTCTGCCCGACGCGAGAATACAAAAGCCGAAGGTAATCGTATATCTCGGTCTGTGTAGCGACGGTCGAACGTGGATTGCGGGTTGCATTCTTTTGCCGGATAGCGATGGCCGGCGCAATGCCGGTTATCTCATCGACATCGGGTTTATCCATCCGTTCGAGGAACTGACGGGCGTAAGCCGAAAGCGATTCGGTGTAACGCCGCTGGCCCTCGGCATAGATGGTGTCAAAAGCGAGACTGGATTTGCCCGAGCCCGAAACGCCAGTTACAACGGTAAGCTTGTTGTGAGGCAGCGAGACAGAGATATTCTTCAGGTTGTGAACCCTCGCGTTTCTGACATGGATCGCCTCCTCCTCCTCTTCTCGCGGTGCCGCTGCATGCATAGATGAAAATTCCTGCCAAGTAAGAAAACGTCTATTTTACCAAATGGGGTCGGGTAAAACAAAGCGGTGCAGGCGGGCGCCAGTTGGAACTTCACCATCCAT
>JBDTMQ010000109.1:0-2766 GCA_039934155.1 Acidobacteriota bacterium
GGGGATGTTCCTTCCAAAATAAATCTCTGTTCGAAGAAAGCTGTTGATTTCGAAAACAGGCGCGATCTGCGTTGCGTTTGGGATACTTGCGAACGTAGTTGGCGAAACGAGCAGAACTAAAATAAGCGATATTGTCGCTTTCCAGCTTTTACACATAAAAATTATTAGGGTCAGACCTGGCGGCTCAAATTCAACAGAACCTCGAAAAATGCTTCCATCCATTTGCGCCCCGGTCTTTCTTCGTTTGTCTCTGGCACCTTTTCAGACCACTCGAGCGAACGTATCAGGGGAATGAACGGAAGCTCAGGTGAAAGATGCGACCGTCCGATCGTGATCAATGAATCTTTTACCTTAAAAAGGTATGCAACATTTTCGATCTTGTCTCCCTGAGCGGAAGTACAGAATTCGGCAGGTGATGTGACCAGATATTCGCGACAGGCGACCGGCCGATCTTTATGGATCGAACACGATTCCTTTTCAAGAAACGGACAAGCGATCTGCAAGGCGAAATATTCGCGAACCGTCGCCCTATATTTCGCTTCATCAGATCGGGCGGCCTCAGCCAGCCGCTCAAAGAACCCAGTGGTTCGGAGACGATCATTGGCCTCACTGAAACGCTTTCGGATCTCATTTCGCCGCGGCTCCGGCAAATTATCGACCAGTTCGGTCAGTTGATGAGCTTCGGGCTCAGATACAGGGACCAATTGGCGACAGCATGCGCCGCAACCCGCTTTGCAAGAGATAGATTTCCCTGTTTCATTAAGTTGTTGCTCGCCGACGTTGTTGAAATTATCGGAGATCATCTGGAAAACGGGCAGCATGCGTCGAAGGGTGACCGGCTTGGCGGGAACGGTAAAACCCATCTCGACGGGCCGGCCTGAGATCGTAAATTGGACGTTAGCGGTTTCCCATTCTTCGGCCATATTGAATAATTAATGACCTGACCTTCCGTGGATCTGATCGATCGCGTGTGGCAGCACGGAAGCGATGACCTCAAAACACTCTTTGACCGCTTTTGGCGATCCGGGAAAGTTGATAATAAGCGTGTTATTTCTAATGCCGCAAATTCCACGCGACAGAATGGCCATTGGCACTTTGCGGGAGGTTTCACGCCGTATCGCTTCGGAGAGGCCCGGCGCTTCGCGGTCGATCACCGCTCGGGTAGCTTCCGGCGTGTTGTCGCGTGGGGAAAACCCGGTGCCTCCCGTGGTAACGATCAGATCCACGTCCTCACGCTCGGTCATTACATGAAGTGAATTGCGGATATCGTCGAGCTCGTCTGAAATGATCACTTTCTCCACTACCGTGATCTTGTTGGCGATCAAAACCCCGACCAGCGTCACACCAGAAATATCGTCATCGCCCCGCCGCGTGTCGCTAATAGTTACTGCAATAGCTCTGATCTGTTCATCAGACATTTTACCCGTCATGTCATCATGCCGCTGTGGACTCCAGCTTTTCGATCTCGCGGCGTCGGTTGCTGTAAACAATGCTAAGGATAACACCGATCACGACCAGCATCATTCCGGAAACGGATGCCAGCGACTGAAGTTCGCCAAAAACTATAGTTCCGATCAAGATAGCGTAAACAAGCCCCGTGTAATTCACTATCGCGACGCCGGCAATCGGTTCCTTCTGAAGTGCGTCGGTCAGGAAGACCTGGCCAATCTGGGAAAGCGAGCCGATGAAAAACAAGAACAACCAGTCGCTGCCCATCGGCATTCGCCATTCGAAAAATAAGCTCAAGAATCCGGCCGCAATCCCTACCAGCTGGAAATGTAGAACTACCGTCAGCGGGTGCTCCTTTCTTCTAAGACTGCGTACTAGATTATATGCTACTCCGGAACAGGCCGCTGATGCGATGCCGATCACCAGATAGAAACCCGAGATCCTTGGGTCGAATTGCTCTATCAAAAGAACACCGGAGAACGCGACCGCATAAAAAAGCCACTGCAGCGAGCGGACCCGTTCGCTCAAGACAAATATCGCGATAATGCTGGTGAAGATCGGCGAAAGATACTGGATCGTCATCGCCGACGCAAGGGATATATTTTGCAGTGTTATAAAGAAAAGAAATACTGCTGTGGTACCGAATGCTCCCCGCAAAAATAGGATCATTCGGCTTGAGCCGCGCCAGCCGGCACCTGCCCGGTACAATCCCGCAAAACAAAATAGAGCGGCGATCAAGCAGCGGAAAAATACCACCTCCATCGCCGGAATGTGTGCGACCTGTTTTACAAAAACGTTAGCAAGCGAAAAGGCGAGCGTCGATATCAACATCGAACGCACGCCCTTTGTAAAAAATTTGTCGGCCGTGTTCAAGTTAGGATCTTATCGCGGCCGGCATTTGAGGACGAACAGCCGCAGTCAGCCTCGCACGCCTTTTCCGACACCATCGGACGGACGCGGCGCACTGTTCCCCTTACGACAAAAAACAACGCAGCGACAATGATAATACCGACAAATATATACTGGATCTCCATTGCTTTTTTCCTTATGAATATCCTAAAAGCCTGCCGCTCTGATAAGTAATAAATGCCGCCACATATGCCAGACCCGTCATATATCCGATCATGAACAGTGTCCAACTCCAGGAATTGGTTTCGCGTCGGACGATCGCAATGGTCGACATACACTGCATCGCCAGCACAAAGAATACCATCAGTGTCAAAGCAGTAAGCGGCGTCCAAACAGTTCGACCCGAGTCGTCTTTCGCCTCACGGATCGCCGAAACAAGCGATCCCGATTTCTCATCATCGTCTTTGC
>JBDTMQ010000110.1:0-10935 GCA_039934155.1 Acidobacteriota bacterium
GATGCGAAATGGAAAGTAACCTCAAAACCATCTGCCACCAGTCCGAACGTCGAGCTCGTTTATGGCGACCGCAGCGACGGCCATTTTGAGGTCAGGCGCATCACGGTCGAAAAGAATGCGATCATGTCGGATGTGATCAAGGACGAAGAGGTAAAGCTTCAATTTTTGCCGGGTTATGTCGCCGGGCGTGACGAAGTATTTCGCGGAAAGCTAACGGGAACTGTTTTTAACTTTGAGTTCGTTCGCTCCGGACGGCCGATGTCGGGAAGATTTTATTTCCTGCGTTCCGGCGAAAATACTGTCTACATTCTGCGATTTACCGGATTTACGGATAAACTGCGGTCTATCCGAAACCAGACGGATACGATCGCTCGAACGTTTTCCGTCAAGCATTCGTAAGTATTCAATCCTGTCGCCTGAACGGCCCTTTTCTTTGCGCCATCAACACGAGTTCGTCCCATGAGAGTGCCGGTACGCGCCGCCCCTCGGGAGCCATGTTCAGGTTCGGTGAGCGATAAGCGAGACCAACGCCGTGTCGCGGGAATCCAAAATTATTTTTTGACTGGTTGCATGCGGTGCACAGAATACATGCATTATCGATCGTGGGAGTGCAGTCCGGATTCGGATTACCCTTTATGACCGCCGGCAGCAGATGATCGACCTGAAAATATTGTCGCTTCGCGTTTGTGAACCAACACCATTCGCACCAGTAACCGCCGCCCTTTGACCCTTCCCAATTACGTCTGAATGCTTCTTCTATAATATGCGGCGGAAACTCCAGTCCTTTTCGTTTTGACATCTCCACTCCTTTACCGGGTGGTACATTTAGTGCTTATAAGACCCGGAATTGAAACTTTGCTCCTGACGGAATGATATAGCCGGACAACGCCGGATCGGCCATCAGCGATGCGATCTCGTTGTCAGAGACTTTTTTCATGCCCGTGCGTTCGACCTGGCTCTTTTCAAGCCCTGTCTTTATCAATACGTTGAACCGCTCTGTTTTAGTCGACAGGCTCCAAGCGGTTTGTCCATTAACTTTATAATCGCTGCACAGTTTGTCGGCAATTGCTTCGCTGCCGCCTTCACCGAACCAATCCATGAAATCGTCTTGCCCAGGCCCTTCAACACACTCAGCCATGAGCACGATCGTCCCTCCTTCGCTGCAGGCATGCGATGCCGCCTCAAGCGCCTTATGAGTTTGGATCATATTGATATCGTGCGGAAACCCGTTACAACTTGCGATGACGATATTGCGCTTTTCTGCGATCTGAACGGTGTGATCGCCAGTAAATTTGTCGCATGCGGCGAGATGAGATTCGATCCAGTCACCACAAAAAATATCTGTCACCTCGCCGCCGCTGTTAACGATAGTGTTAATGCAAAACGCTGGTTTACCAAAGGCTGCTGCCTCTACAAAGGCTTCGTGGACCTTGTTGCCGTCGAGAAGTGCCGTTCCGACTCCGGGGCGACGAGAACGGCTGTCGCAGTCAAAAGCAAGTTTGTGCGTGGCCGATATCGTGCGTTCTGAAGCAAGTCCCGGGCAGATCAATTTTCGGCTGCCGGTAAATCCGGCAAAGTAGTGGTAGGTAACACCGCCGATAAGTACGATCCGATCGAAGTCCGTCACGACCCAGTTAAGCTCCACCGGTATCCCGCCGGACGTTTCGCCCAACCGGAAAAGCTTTGTTGGGTCACCCGCCCTGTGGTCGATCATCTTGATACGCTGTGCGATAAACGGCGTGACAAGGGTCTGTTTTTCCGGATACGTTACTGGCCGATGAATGCCTGTGGCAAAAATGATACTGATATTTGAAGGCGCGACGCCGGACGCGATAAGACGACGTACAACGAGATTCACGACCTGACCCGAACCGGTGTCGCGAGTCGCGTCCGGCACGACCAGCAAAACCGTTTCGTCCGCCGCTACCAGATCCTCGAGCGGCGGCGAGCCAATAGGATCATCGAGTTTCGCTCCTATTTCCGCATCCGACAGACCTGGGTCCTCGTTCCCATAGCCGATCACTTCAAACCGCTCAGTATCAAAATGCAGCTCGTGTTCCGAACGTCCATATCGTAAGGTGACCGCGGCCATATATTATTCGAAAAGAGGTCGGACCTAGTTAGAATTCAAAGACCGACTGATCGGCTCAAAGCAACGCGTACCCGTTTCACAGACATAAACGGCCTCGGCCTCTAGATCGATGGTTTCCATCTGGATGGTCAGATGGTCGATACCGAAGCTGTCGTGGAGTTTCCGTCTTATGTCAGCCAACAGATCTGAATGGACCACAGTTTCGTCATGGCTGATGTGTGCCGACAACGCGTCGATGCCCGACGAGATCGTCCAAACATGCAAGTCATGAACGCCCGCCACGCCGTGAGTATCCAGGATCGCTGTCTCAACGGCTGCGAGACTGATATGCGGTGGCGTACCCTCAAGCAAAACGTTGACCGATTCAAGAATAAGCCGCCAGGCTCCGAAGATCACGATCACACTTATCAAAACGCTGCTGACACTGTCGGCCCAATTCCAGTTCAGTGACAATATCAAAATACCGGCGATGATCGCGGCCGCAGATCCAAGCATGTCTCCGATGACGTGAAGCCAGGCACCACGAATATTAAGATCATGTTTGTGATCGCCGTGAAGCAAGAAAGCCGCTGCGATATTAACGACCAGTCCCCCGGCCGCGATCATGGTCATTTGGACGCCTTTGATCTCGGGCGGCGATTGCCATCTCTGAACCGCCTCATAGATGATCCAAAGCGAAAGCAGAACGAGAGCGATGCCGTTGACGAAGGCAGCCAGTATTTCTAGTCGATAATAACCGTACGTTTTCTTGGGCGTGGCGGGGCGGGCGGCGAACCAGATAGCAAAAAGCGTTAAGGAAAGCGCGGCAACATCTGTAAGCATGTGCCCCGAATCGGCCAATAGAGCGAGCGAGTTCGTCCACAATCCGCCAGCGGCCTCGGCGATCATGTACAGAAAGGTAATGCCTAATGCGATCTTTAACCGGAATAGGCTTTTGCCGGACCGTCGTCCGTGATCATGTGAATGTCCCGATCCCGCCGCCATCGATTATTACTTGCTAAAATCTCCTGACCACTTTTGCCGACCGAAGCGACAATACAAATCCGCCGCGATTTCCGCGGTCGTCGCCGATCTCTACTCCGACCTCAGAGAGAGGCGTTGAAACCTGTATCCGAAAAGTACCTTCGCCGGAAGTGAAGACCTCTCGTCCCAGTGCCCGCACGCGAAGACCCGGCTGCGTCCGCCCCGAAATAAAATATACGCTGCCCCCGACGCGTTCGACCGCCCAACTGTTGACCTCGATCACCGGGCTGGCCGTCCTCTTGACCACGCTGAAACGCCAGGGTTCGTTCCATTCGCTCGTCTGCCCTGACCGCGAAAGGGATCGCAGCCGCCAATAATATGTGCCCGGCGGAAGTGCCGCCAGGCGAAACTCTCGGCTGGGCACACTGCTTCGGTCGGCAAGCAACGAATCAGGCGAGAAAAAAGGAGTTCGAGCGACTTGGATCGAATAACCTGAAAGCGGGGAAGAACCGCTTTCGTCCTGCCAACTGAATGAGACATCGCCGCCGCCGCCCGCGTTCTCAACTATCTGTGCAGCATTTTCCGGCGAGGCCGGACGCGGCGGTGCGAGAAGTTTTTCCTTAGACGAAAGTTTTCCGGAATTGACCGATGCAAATTCGTTCGCGTTTATCGTCGTGCGTTCGCCGCCGACGGTCGTTTCGACCGTTCCACGACTGATCCTGATCTCGCCTCCGTTTCGGGACGCATCCGCATTAAAGCTGGCATCGGTCTCTGAGCGGACCTGCGTCTCGGTATCCAGCATCTCTACGACATTCTCGGTATTCTCGGGCTGCTTGTCGGTGCGGACACGCATTTGCCCGTCATCCAGTGAGACGCGCACGTTCGTGCCCCCAAACAGCGTCGAGTTATCCCGGATCACGATCGAGCTGTTGGCACCGAGCGAATAAACAGACCCGTCTATCATCTGTATGGTCGCTTTGCCGTCCGACTGGGTCTGGATAGTATCGCCGGCTATCACGAAGATGGGTTTTGTCACGACGATCGTCTCTCTTGTCGCCGCTCGGGTTATGCGAACGTCGCCTTCGAACGACAAAATATGTGCCGCACTCGGCGGTGCTTCCTCGACACCGACGGTATGGAACCAATCTGTCCGAAGCGCCCACCAAACCCCGGCGCCAATGACGACTGAAGCGACAATAAGGGCCGCGATCCCATAAAGCGTGCTTCGCCTGATCCGCCACCAATCAACATAAAACTTGCGCAGCTTGCTTTCCATTAAACGGTTACGAGATACCGGCCCCTAGTTCCTCGTCGTCATCCGGAGTTCCCGGGGGTCTCGGGGCCTCGGCCGCTTTGAGTTTTGGCGGCCACAAAATCGATATGATAATTGAAAGGGCAATAGCTAACACGACGATCCCCAGGGAAATATTGATAACCTCTTGCTCGAATTCATGGTTATGATATCGCTGCAGCAGGATCGCGAATGAGGACGTGCCGCCATCACCGGTCAATAAAATGAGGCCCTCGGCAAGAAGCGGCAACAACATTTTAACACCGATGAAGGTCAAAATGAATGCAAGTCCGTATTTCAGATAATGGAATCGATCAGCCAGATCAGCCAGAAGGAAGAAAAATGTCCGCAGACCCAGAATGGCAAAGATATTTGACGTATAAACGATAAAACGATCTGTAGTTATGCCAAAAATGGCCGGGATCGAATCGACGGCAAAAACCAGATCGGTGAACTCCACGACGATCAGCACCATCAATAGGAGGGTCCCGGAGCGCACACCGTCTTTCATTACAAAGAACTTGTCGCCGTCGTACTTCTTTGAAATGCGTATATATTTCGTGGCAAATCGAACTATCGCGCTTTCATGCGGCTCAAAATTATCCTCGCTGCCCTGAAACATCTTGATGCCCGTATATATCAGGAATCCGCCGAAGAAATAAATGATCCAGTGAAACCGATCGACGAGCTCGGCGCCGGCGAAGATCATGATCATTCGCATTACAAGGGCGCCAATGATTCCCCAGAACAAAACACGGTGCTGGTATTTTTTCGGAACCTTAAAGAAGGTGAAAATAAGCAGGAATACAAAAAGATTGTCGACTGACAGTGACAGCTCAATCAAGTAGCCTGTCAGAAAAAGCTTTGCATGGCCGAAATCAAATTCCCACAAGACAAACAAATTGAACGCAAGCGCCAATGAGACCCAGACGATACTCCAAACAACAGTTTCTTTCCGGGTCGGCGCGTGCGCTTTTCGATTTACAATGCCGATATCGACAAACAAAGCGATCAGAACGACCGAAAAAAAGAGCACCCAATGCCAAATCTCGTATTCCATTAATGATCTCTAAATTGTTCGGATAAATTTCGTTCGATCACGGCCGCGATAGACAAAAGTCCGTCGATATCGTGCGCCGAGAAATCTGACAGTTTATCGCTGTCGACATCAAGTACACCAAAAACTTGGCCGGTCGGTTCGAAGATCGGGACAACGACCTCTGACCGCGACGCGGAACTGCATGCGATATGACCGGGAAACTCGTCGACATTCGGTACAAGGACGGGTTCTCTGGTCGTGTAGGCATGTCCGCAGACGCCCTCCGCTAAACTTATCCTTGTGCATGCCAGCGGCCCCTGAAAAGGACCGAGCACTAACTCACCTTCCTTTTCTATATAAAAGCCCACCCAAAAGAACCCGAACGCTTCCTTGAGGACCGCGGCAATATTCGCGAGGTTGGCGACCAGGTCCCTTTCGCCGGCGATCAGCGATTCGATCTGCGGCACCAGCTCGCTGTATATCTCTTGTCTGCTCGAAGTTCCAGAAAAGGCAATAGTTTCAGCCATAACATTTTAGTCTAACTTGTATGATTTAGCCGTGCAAAACGGGAGCGGAGTGTAATAATCAGATCACAGAGGGTTTGGCGTAGATCGGTTGCGGCAGAAGAGCTTTCCGGGCATTGAGGACCGCGTCTTTTGCAGATCCGGTCGATTCGGCCATGGCCGTCAAGTGTCCCATTTTCCGGCCGGGACGCGGTTTAGCCTTGCCGTAAAGGTGCAGCATTACATTGCGGTCGTGAAAAACGGCTGGCCAATCCGGTTCGCCTGAGCTCCATATATCGCCAAGAAGGTTTGCCATGGCCGCCGGTCGATAGAACGCCGTTGAGCCGAGCGATAACCCACATACAGCGCGAAGCTGCTGTTCGAATTGGGACGTCGAACAAGCATCAAAGGTCAAATGCCCGGAATTGTGCGGACGCGGCGCCAGTTCGTTGACAACGAGGGTCTCGTCACCGCAGAGAAAAAACTCGATGCAAAGCGTGCCGACGTAATCCAAAATATCGGCGATGTTTCGAGAGACCTCAATTGCCTGTTCAAAGACTCTCGTGGGCACGACCGCCGGCGCCAGCGATACGTCAAGGATGTGATCGGCATGTTCATTCTCGATCACGCCATAATGAACGAAATCGCCGCGCTGATCTCGTGCGCAAACAACTGAGATCTCTTTTTCGAAATCGATAAACGCTTCGAGTACCGCCTCTTCGCCATTCAGACCTTCGAATGCGCGTTCGATATCGTGTTGCCCGCCTAACTTTGCCTGTCCCTTTCCGTCGTAGCCGAATCCCGCAGTTTTCAACACAGCCGGGTAGCCTAGATCGGCCGCCGCCCGGTAAAGATCATCGACAAGCTTTATATGCCGAAAGGGCGCGACCGGAAAGCCATTTTTTGAAAGGAATATCTTTTCTCGAAGGCGGTTCTGCGTTGTGTGCAGGACTTCGCCCTTAGGATGGACGTCGACGAATTCGGCCGCTGCGCTGACGGTTGCCGACGGAACATTCTCAAATTCGAAGGTCACGACATCGACCGTTCTCGCGAATTCCCGCACGCGGTCCAGGTCGTCGTATTTTGCGGTGGTTTCAATATCCGCGATCTGTCCCGTAGGCGTGTCGCTGTCGGGTGAAAACGTGTGCACGCGATATCCCATCTTGCGTGCTTCGATGGCAAACATTCGGCCTAACTGTCCGCTGCCAAATACGCCGATCGTCGAAGATGGAAGGATGATTTTGGCCATTATTAGCTATCCAGCTTGCTGGCAAGTACATTTTTAGTTTGTCTGGATCGGAATTGATGAAGTCGGCGGCGCAGCTCGGGCCGCGAATTGGCAAGTATGGCGACTGCCAGTAGTGCCGCGTTCTTTGCCCCCGCCTGGCCTATGGCTAAAGTGCCGACAGGAACGCCGGCCGGCATTTGGGCGATCGAAAGCAGTGAATCGATCCCTTTGAGAGCACGACTCTCGACCGGAACGCCAAGGACCGGAACCACCGTCTGCGACGCGCACATGCCGGGAAGGTGTGCCGCACCGCCGGCACCGGCAATGATCACTTCGATCCCGCGTGCCTCGGCCGATTTTGCGAATTCGAAAAGCAGGTCCGGGGTGCGGTGTGCCGAGACTATCTTCTTTTCGTGCGTCACCTGAAATTCGTCAAGCATTAGCGAAGCGGCCTCCATTGTCGGCCAGTCGTTCTTGCTGCCCATTATGATCGAGACAATAGGATTTTCAGTTGATCTTTTTTTCATACCGACGCACTACGAACAGGAACAGCGCGATCATTCTGCGGGTTTATTCAATTCAGTTCGAATTACGCTTTCGAACTTGTCCCAAGCCCTTATTGTACTGCGCCAGTAGACGATCCGACCGCGTTTATCGATGACGATATTCTTTGGGTAGCCGCCGAATCCGAATGTCTTTAACAGCGGCTTGCCGTCGGCGATCATCCGATAACTGAATTCATTCGCCGACAAATATTTCTTTACGGCCCTTGCCGGGTCAGGCGCGACGGCAATGAACACTACGTCGCTGTGCTCGCTGAATTTAGCGGCAACCGCGTTCAGCTTCGGCATTTCGTAACTGCACGACGGGCAGCCTATGAACCAAAAATTGAGCACAATGACCTTGCCTTTCAGTCCGGCTGCCGACAACGTCTCACCCTCCAGCGAGGGGCCCTCGATCACCGGCGCCACGGCGCCTTCCTGGGGAACCTTTTGAAGCCTGAATTCGACCGTTCCGTCGGCCAGCGTCCGCATCAAGGTTCTGTCGGGAATATGATAGTTGGCCATCCTGATATCGACGAACTCGTTATTCGAGATCGGATTGCCGTCCGAATCAAAAAAAAGCGTCCTGCCTGTGGTCTTAGATTGTGCAGAAACAGAGGTTACGACCGTAAGAATGATCAGGATCCCGGTCAGCAGCGGTTTGTCTTTTCTAATATGCCGCATTGGCTAAAAATAAAAGAGATGCCGACATAAAGCAAATTTGCCGTTCAGCCGGCAACCCGTTCTTTAGGTTGCTTTATACCATTTTAGGTCTATACTACATTCTCATTCTTTCAGTTCAACTTCCCAAAAGGGAGGCATTTATACATGCTGGGTCAGACCATTTCGCATTACCGGATCACCTCACAGCTTGGCGAAGGCGGTATGGGAGTCGTATATGAGGCGGAAGACATTAATCTTGGCCGTCATGTTGCTTTAAAGTTCCTTTCGCCATCGCTGGCGAACGACGAAAACCTGCTGCAGCGTTTTCAGCGCGAAGCCCGGGCCGCCTCATCGCTTAACCATCCCAATATTTGCACAATACATGGCATCGAACAGCACGAATCCGAGCATTTTATTGTCATGGAATTACTCGAGGGCGAATCGCTCGGCGACCGTATTCGACGAGGGCCGATCGACATTGAATCATTGCTGACATTAGGCGTTCAGATCGTCGATGCACTTGAGTCGGCCCATTCAAAGGGAATTGTGCACCGCGACCTAAAACCGGCGAACATTTTTGTGACATCTCGAGGTCAAGCAAAAATACTGGATTTTGGCCTTGCAAAGATCGATAAACAGAAAACAAGCGCTGCCTCGAACATCCCGACCGCTATCGCCGAAAATCTTACCTCAGCCGGTGCGACAATGGGAACGGTCGCATATATGTCGCCTGAGCAGGCACGCGGCGAGGTCACTGATTCCCGAACCGACCTTTTTTCATTCGGGACAGTGCTTTACCAGATGGCGGCTGGAACGATGCCGTTTCAGGGTGATACGTCAGCCGTTGTATTCGATTCTATTCTCAATCGATCCCCGTTGCCGCTGACCGAGGTCAATAGTTCGCTTCCCATGGAGCTTGACCGGATCATCGGACAGGCTCTCGAAAAAGATCGCGATCTTCGTTACCAAAATGCCACGGACCTCAAGACGGCTCTTAAACGCCTGAAGCGCGACCTCGACTCCGGAAGACATTCAGGAGAGAACAGCGTGATACACCAAAGTCGAACGCCGTCGGCGCCGACCCATGAGCACTCGATCGCCGTTCTCTATTTTGAAAATCTGAGCGGCATGAAAGAGGACGAATACCTGCGGGACGGGATTACCGAAGACATCACGACCGAACTGTCCAAGATACAGCGGCTAAAAACCTTTTCTCGGGCTGTTGTATTACCTTATCGCGACAAGCATGTGACCGCCGGCCAGGTGGGAAAAGAATTGGGGGTGTCGTACGTCCTTACGGGCAGTCTGCGCCGGGCCGGCAACCGTCTGCGCATCAATGCACAGCTTATTGATGCCGCAACAGATTTTCCGCTCTGGTCTGAAAGGTACGACCGAGAAATGGAGGATGTTTTTGCAGTACAGGACGAGATCGCGTCAAAGATAGCCGCCGCGCTTCGCATCACTCTATCGCCGCAGGAGCAGGAAGCGTTGGCCGCCAAACCGACAGAAAACCTGCACGCCTATGACCTCTATTTGCGTGGACGAAATTTTGCCCGCCGCGTGGGCCGGCAGGATATGCAGTTCGCCTTGCAGATGTACGAGAACGCAGTTACTCTCGATCCCGATTTTGCTGTCGCTCATGCGGCCATCGCGAATGTCTGCGCGCAGTTCTATTACTATTTCGAGCGGAAACAGCAATGGATCGACCGCGTCAATCTAGCGACCCAGAGGGCGATCGCCGCCGGGCGGGATGAGCCCGAGATCCGTTGTGCAGAGGCTTGGCTCGATTTTGCTCAGGGCCGGTACGGATCGGCCGTTGACAAGATCCGCTCGGCGCTGAACCGCGATCCTGACATCGACGGCGGCTATCACTTGCTTGGCCGAGCTCTTTTCGAAGCGGGCCGCTATCAGGAAGTCGTAGATATTATGGAAGACGCACTGGCTCACGCGGGCGAAAACTATAATACGACCATCCCGATCCACAATGCTTTGGGCGCGCTTGGCAAAAAAGAAGCTCTTAACAATTACTCTTACCGTGAAATAGCGATCTTTGAAGCTCAGCTGAAAAAGACGCCGGAAGATGCGCGGGTCCGTGTGCTGCTGGCGGGAAATTACGCCGAGCAGGGACGATTCGACGACGCAAAACGCGAGATCGACCTGGCGATGGCTCTTCGCCCCGACGACACAATGATCCTATATAACATCGCTTGTACTTTGTGTTCGATGGGCCAGCCAAAGGATGCAATGATCGCGCTGAGAAAGGCATGGGAGGCTGGATACAAGAATCCTGTCTGGACCCGGCAGGATCCCGATCTTGCCGTTCTTCACGGCGATCCTGAATTTGAACTTTTATACCCACCGGCGGGAGAAAAGGATCATACACGTCCGGAGTTGGTCTAATGCTTGGCAAAACCGTATCTCATTACAAGGTTACATCTCAGCTTGGTGAAGGCGGGATGGGCGTCGTTTACGAGGCTGAGGATACAAATCTCGGGCGTCATGTCGCGCTCAAGTTTCTATCGCCTTCGATGGCGACCGACGAAAATCTGCTCCAAAGGTTCCAGCGTGAAGCTCGCGCCGCCTCGGCCTTGAATCATCCGAATATCTGTACTAT
>JBDTMQ010000111.1:0-8586 GCA_039934155.1 Acidobacteriota bacterium
ATTTGGCGAGCGAATTATTCCAGCCAAAAAAGCCGCTTCCGGCAGCGTGATCTGCGAGACATCTTTTCCAAAGTAGACGTTTGCCGCCTCGCCGACGCCATAGATCGAGACGCCAGACTGCTGTCCCAGATAGATCTGATTCGCGTACAGCGTAAAAATTTCTTCCTTTGTCAGTCTGGTTTCGACGATCACCGACATATAGGCCTCGGTGATCTTTCGCTCAAGCGTCGGATCGTTGGTCAGTATCAGGTTTTTTACAAGTTGTTGAGTTATCGACGATCCGCCCTGATTCGACAGGGCTGCGTTCTCGCTTCCCTCGTATCGCCGCCATAATGCGCGAGCGATCCCTCGAAAGTTAACACCGTAATGCTCAAAGAACGCTCGGTCCTCAGTAACCGTAATCGCTTTCACAAGGTGCGGCGGCAAGTCGGCGAATGTAACAACGCGGCGGCGGCCATCGCCTTCAGCCGCGATAGTGCTGAGCATTTTGGGTTCGAGCTGGGCCGACCCCATTTCGACACCTGTGTCTACATTTTTTATCGACTCGACCGATCTGTTGTCTTTGGTAAACCCGACGGAAAGGGTCGGAAAGATCCTAACGCTGTCAACGATCCCGGTAAGACCAGGCTCGATCAACAGACGGCCCGAATCGATCGAATAACGGCTTCGTGATGGATCGGCACGCCCCGTACGCTCGACATAGCCGGCTGAACGCAGATATTCCATCAGGTTTTGAACGGAGGCCGATTCACCGGTTCGCAAAGTTTTGGGGCCGGAATAGATGCCTGCCGAAGGCGTATAGACCTCGCCGCTGAGGAATCGGCGGTCAATGTGGTCTGAGAATTCGAACCAAAAATAAGTGAGCGTCAAAAATCCCGTAGCTGTCAAAACCAGAACGGAGCCGACCAGCCACGGATTCGTCAATGCTCTCACAACACGCCTGAACCTGCCGGCCGGTGGCTGAGGCGCATATATCGTCTTGCGTCGATATCGCCCGTTTCCCGGCCGTTTAATGGCACTGCTGGTTGCTCGTAATTGTCGCGGCATGCTTCTCAAGATAACTGAGAATTAGTGAGGTTTTTCTTTTAGGCAGTTGCCCTGTAAAATTTTATAGACTTTGGTCGACCGATGTCTAGTAAATAATGAGCTCTCGTACACTTATCACCGGCGGAAGCGGATTTCTCGGAACGCATTTGCGCCGGATATTCAACGGCGACGATCTTTCGCGCCGATCGGGTCTGGATATTTTGTCAGCGGACGACGTTGCCTTGGTTGCGGAATACGATGTTGTCATACATCTCGCTGCCAGGCTCGATAAATCGCCCGATTCTGCGGAAGAGGTTTTCCGGACGAATGTCGAAGGGACGGTCAACGTTTTGAAACACGTCCGGCCGGATGCGGTTTTTATTTTCGCGTCGACCAAGGACGTTTATGGCCGGTTTGCCGACAACTTTGCCCAGGTGCCTGAAGATTGTCCTACGCTTTATTCCGGCCAATCGCCGCTCGAATGGTCAAAATTGATAGCCGAGAGATATGTCGAATATTACGCGCACCGCAAAAGATTCAAGAGCTGCATTTTCAGGATGTCGACGATCGTGGCGTCAAATTCAGAGGGAAACGTGCCGAATTTTGTTGGAAATTTTGCTGACGCAATAAATCAGGGCGTTCCGTTGATATTGCCGGGTAGTGGTCGAGCGATCCGAGACCTTCTGTACGTCGACGATCTTGCAGACGCATGCCAGGCTTTTGTAGATTCGGTCATCCGACACGGCCTTTATAATATTGGCGGCGGACTCTCGAATGCCCTGAGTATCAATGAAATGGTTGAGAAACTAGAGGAGGTTTCCGGATTACAGGCCGTTTTGTCAGAAGACCGATCTGCCCCTGAGCCTGTCCCGAATCGCTATGTGACCGATCTGGATCGAGTGTCTCAAGAACTTGGCTGGGCTCCAAAGACACGTCTGGAAGAGGCATTTAAAACTCTATTCTGATCAGCTCTACCTTTAACGTTGGTTTTTATGAAGATCTTGGTTCGCGGAACAAACTGGATCGGCGATGCCGTAATGACAGAGCCTGCGGCCAGACGGCTGAGAAAGTTGTTTCCTGATGACCATCTATTGCTCTTTTCACTGCAGTCGACAGCCGGTGTTTTTGAGGGATCGGAAATTTTTAACGACATCATCATGATCCCGGAGTCGAACGGCAAGGCGCTGTCCGCTGTTAATCAAGCCAAGTTCCTGCGGCAGTTCGATCTCGACCTTGCGTTGATCTTGACCAATTCGTTTGCATCGGCATTTGTAATGCGTCTGGCCGGCGTCAAGCGGCGGATCGGCTATTCGACCGATGGCCGCGGTTTTCTGTTGACCGATCGAATTCAGGTTCCGACATGGAAAGGTGGTCGACATGAGGTCTTTTATTATTTGAATTTGATCTCTGAAGCGGGACGTTTGTTTCACAAAGCCAGTGCAGGGACAGGCTTTCACACCGAGCCTGAGTTCCTAGTTTCTCTGGATAGAAGATCATTGGCACGGCAATTTTTATCAGACACCGGTATTCTCGGCGATAAGCCTCTCGTTATTCTTGCACCGGGATCGACCAACTCAATGGCAAAGCGGTGGCCAGCCGAATACTTCGCTGAGCTGGGGTCACGGATCCAGGCCGAACTCAGCGCTGACGTAGCATTGGCCGGCGGGCCAGATGAAAAAGAAATTTCCGGACAGGTGAATGCATTGATGTCTGGTTCAGCAGTCGATCTAACGGGGAGAACTTCCGTCGCGGAAGCGGCGGCCGTGCTCACAGTTGCTGATGTGCTCGTCTGCAACGACATGGGCCTGGCGCACTTGGCCGCGGCTGTAGGAACCCGAACTCTTGTTATTTTCGGCCCAACTGATCCGACGACGACCAGGCCACTTTCGGGATCAGCAGAGGTGATCACTGCAAATGTGGAATGTTCGCCGTGCATGCTTAGAGATTGTCCGATCGACCATCGATGCATGACCCGCGTAAAGCCCGGAGCGGTTTTTGAGCGGATCAAAGCGCATCTGGAGGGACGAAACGAATGATGCTCAAACCAGCAGCTTTCATTGATCGTGACGGAACGCTGATCGAAGAGGTCAATTTCCTTTCCAAGGTCGAAGACCTCGTGGTCTTTCCCTATACGGCCGAGGCCTTGAAACTGTTGAAGGATGCCGGATTCCTGATCGTGGTCGTGACAAATCAGTCTGGAATAGGACGCGGGCTATTTAACGAGGCGGCAATGAATGCTATTCATACCGGAATGCAAGATCGTCTTGCCGGAGCCATCGATGCTTTCTATTTTTGTCCTCACTTACCGGATGAAGGCTGCGAATGCCGTAAACCGGGCGTCGGGATGATAAACACTGCCTGTGACGAACTTCCGATCGAAAGATCCCGTTCGTGGATGATCGGCGACAAATCGATCGATATTACAACGGGGCGAAACGCCGGTATGAAAACGGCGATGGTGATGACGGGATACGGCCGTCTGCATTTTGAGCTGATCGACGAACCCGCCGATATCGTCGCTGATGATCTGTTGGAAGCCGTTAGAAAGATCGTTTAGCCGCCGTCCTCTAACGGCAATTTTACCGTAAAAACCGAGCCCTTGTTTTCGCCCTCGCTTTGGACTGAAACGGTCCCGCCGTGAAGTTCTGAGATGTTTCTCACGATAGCTAATCCCAGACCGAGACCGCCACCTTTGATCGCGGATGAGTCTTGACGAAATCTCTCGAAGACGTGCGGAAGGAATTCAGCTGAAATGCCCGAGCCTGTGTCGCTGAAGCGAAAAACCATAACACCATCTTCAGGAAAGGCATCGACCATTACTTTACCGCCCGACGGCGTAAATTTTACTGCATTGGTGAGCAGGTTTGAGAACACCTGCATCAACCGGTCTCGGTCCCCGATGATCGTAAGACCAGTCGGCGCGGGGTCAACAGAAAGAGTGACTTCGATCGATCTCTGTGACGCCGCCGGCCTGATGCTTTCGACAGCCAGTTTTATTATCTCAGCGGGATCGACCTGTTGCCGTTCGAGTTCGAGCTTGCCTGAGATCACGCGGGCAACATCCATCAGATCCTGGATCAGGCGGCTTTGGATCTCAGAGTTCTTTATGATCGTGTTAACACCTTTTGCTGCTTTGGTGCTGTCGAGATTCCCAGCTTTCAACAGGCGTGCCCAGCCGAGGATAGAATTTATCGGCGTGCGCAGCTCATGCGAAGCAGTTGCGAGAAATTCATCTCTTAAACGGTTCGCGATCTCGGCCTCCTGCCGAGCCATTTGTTCGTTGGTCAGGAGCTCTTCGCGTTCACCCGCGATCGCTAAGAGCCGATCATTTGCGTCTTGAAGTTCGGCTGTTCGTTTTTCAATTCTGTCCTCTAGCTCGTGATTTGCCTCGGTCAACGCCGTTTCGGCTAACCGCCGTTTACCGATCTCGCGGGAAACCACATAATTCGCAAAGCCGAGGGCGGCCAGCCCGGCGACGCTGCCGATGATGAGCGTCCAGATAGTGCTGTAAAAGCTTTCGTCCAACATCGCGTCGCGGGCTTCCATCGATCTGAATTCGTATTCCTTCAATCCGTCTATCGTCACCCGAAGCTCATCAAGTGCATTTTGATCGGCGGAAGTTGCCATCAGACCCGCGGTGCTCTCGAAATCGGAACTTTTCCGCAGATCGATCTTTCGCTGCGCTTCCTGGACACTCGAATTTAAAAGGGGTTCGATCTTGTTTATCGCGGCCGTTTCATACTCATTTCCTTCGGCAAATCTGCGAAGTTCGGCGATGTTCGGGCCGATCTGCTGCTTTGCCCGATTAAATTTCTCAAGGTAGCTGTCGTTGCTGGTAACTATGAACCGTCTGGTAGCAGATTCGATATCGAGTGATAAAACAAGTGTCTTGTCGAGAGCGGTCAGCACCCGCTGGGTCCGCTGTTCGCGGTCGACGGCATCCTGAACCGATGTCGTATTCTGGTATAAGATAAAACCGATCACCGTGATCAGCAGGAATACGATCGATAATATGACTGGCAGCTTCTGCTCAAACTTGAGTGCCATAAGAGAGGCCGGAATTCTATAAACGGGCGGTCTTTAACCAACGCGGCCAAAATCATCATCCAGCCGTTCGATATCATCTTCGCCAAAATAATCGCCGGTCTGTGTTTCGATGAGGATCAAATTTTCGTTCGTATCATTGCAGATTCGATGCGCGGCACCCGCCGGAATATCCTGGGCGCTGCCGGCATTTACTAGAAATTCGAGGTCGTTTAATGTTACTTTAGCTGTGCCCTGTACGACGAACCAATGTTCTGTCCGATGGGCGTGCCGTTGATAGCTCAGGCGTTTCCCCGGCAAAACCTCCAGACGTTTGACCTTATAATTTTCGCCTTCGTCCAGCACCGTGAAACTTCCCCAGGGACGGTTTTCGGATGCTGGGGGATCTTCATTTTCTTTAGACGATCTCATAACTTTGGGCTCCACGGATATGTCCAGTTTAGACGAAAAGGTGCTTCCAGCCAATTCAATGCGGATACAGAGCATTCAGACGCTGATCATCGGCCGTCTGATAGTTATTTTTCTGCTTTTGGTGACAAGCTGGGTCTGGTACAGCGGCTCGCTCGATTTCTCGCTTACCGATTTTCCCAAAGGACCGCTGCTCGTGTTCCTTGTTTCCGTGGGCCTGACAGCCGTTTATTTTTTACTGCTCCGGATCAGCAAACAGTGGGCATTACAAGTCAGAATTCAGTTCCTGCTCGACGCACTTCTAATCACGTGGCTCGTTTGGCGAACAGGCGATCTGACGTCACCGTACATAACGCTTTACATTGTGCTGATAGGCGTATCCAGCCAATATATGCGTCCGCTGCCGACGATGTCAATGGCCTTTGTTTGTGTAATGCTTTTCTGCATGTTGGCCGTACTAACAGGCTTTGCTCTGATCGAATCTTTCGGGACGCCGCAGACGATCGCCCGGATCATTCAGATCGCCAGTTTTCATGTCGTGGCCTTTATGGTAGTCGGGCTGCTCGCGGCTCGGCTCTCGGACCGGCGTTCCTCAGGCGATGAACTTAAAGAAGCGACAAAAAGCCTTGCAAATTTGCGGGCCCTTCATGAACGCATTATCGAATCTATTCGCTCCGGCCTAATAACTACTGATCTGGACGGAAAGATCTTCACGGTCAATGCGGCGGCATCTGAGATCACGGGAAGCCCGGCCGACCGGATCGTCGGTCGATCGATCTCGACCCTCTTCGGCGACATCACGCAGCAGATCAATTTGTCTGTAGCAGCCGTTTCCGACGGCGAACAGTTACCGAGGTTCGAGGCCGACCTGCGGACACCTGACGGATTTGCCGTCAGGATCGGGTATAGCATTACACAGCTCTTTTCAGAGAATAACGAGGCCTCTGGTTACATCATTACTTTTCAGGACCTTACTGAGATCCGATCAATGGAAGAGAGCATTCGGCGAAAGGACCGGCTGGCGGCCGTCGGCCGCGTCGGCGCCGGACTGGCACACGAGATCAGGAATCCTTTGGGTGCGATGCGAGGGGCGATCCAGGTGCTTGAATCCAATACGCCGCCCGAATCAATGCAAGCCGACCTGATGTCCATCATCCTCCGCGAATCGGACCGCCTGAACAGCATCATTACCAATTTTTTAAGTTACGCCAAACCAAAGGTCGGCAGCTTTGAGGAAGTGGATGCATGCGAGGCCATTCGTGAGACGCTGACGCTGCTCAAGCACAGCCCGGATGTCTCTGGCAAACATACGATCGAAGGCTCGATGCCGCCGGGACCAGTTTTCGTTTCAGCCGATTCAACCCAATTGAAACAAGTCTTTTGGAACCTCGCTCGAAACGCGATCAATGCCATGCCCGACGGTGGCCGGCTAACTGTTTCGGTCGAAACACCGCCCAACGACCGTGCCAGGATAGTTTTCGAAGATACTGGCCACGGAATGTCTCCCGATCAGGTCGAGCAGCTTTTCGAACCCTTCGCCAAATCCACTTCGGGCGGTACAGGACTCGGTCTCTCGATCGTCTACCAGATCATACGTGATCATAACGGCGCGATAAACGTTCGAAGTTTTGAGGGAGAAGGGACGGTTATCACGATCGACCTTCCCCGTCAGCGATCGTCCGCGAGTGTTTCGGTTCCGGTCGAGGATATTCATTCGTCGTCGGCGCCGACCCGGCTGAAAGAGTATCTGCAGGTCAAAAGCGATGATTCAGAAGTTTCCTCTTGAAAATAGATGGGCTTTTTTGTGAATATATATGTTGTGCCTCGTTTATCATCAGCGAGCCGCGTCCTCGAGTAGTCAAAACAAAAATAAAAAATGTCCAATATTCTCATCGTCGATGACGAGCAAAGCTACCGGCAGCTTTTGAGCCTGGTTTTCGAAGGCGACGGCCACATGATCCGAACTGCCTCGAATGGCCGTGAGGCTCTTGCCGAATTAGCTGTTGAGCCGGCCGACGTGATCATCTCAGACGTGCGAATGCCTGATCTCGACGGGATCGAGATGCTAAGGGCAGTCAGGGAAGGCTATCCGGACCTTGGCGTAGTTTTGATGACCGCCTTTGCGTCGGTCGAGACGGCCCGCGAGGCATTCAAGCTCGGGGCTGATGATTTCATTCAAAAGCCGTTCGATGTTGACGAATTAAAGCTGATCGTTCGCAAAACGCTTGAGAAGCAGGCGTTGATCGATGAGAACCGTGCATTCAAACGCGCTCAGAGAGAACGGGGAAGTATAAAGAACATCGTCGGCAACTCCGGCAAAATGCAGGCGATCTTTCAAATGATCGAAACTGTCGCCGAAGTGCAGTCGACAGTTCTTATAAACGGCGAAAGCGGTACCGGAAAAGAGTTAGTTGCCCGCGCCATTCACGATCTTAGTCCCCGGGCAGAAAAGCCTTTCATTTCTATAAATTGCGGTGCGTTCACAGAAACCCTTCTCGAATCCGAACTTTTCGGATATGTAAAAGGCTCGTTTACCGGAGCTAACAGCAATCGCAAGGGGCTTTTTGAGGCAGCGAATAGAGGCACGATATTTCTCGATGAGATCGGTGAAATGTCGCCCGCGATGCAGGTAAAACTGCTCCGCGTACTTCAGGAACGGCGTGTTCGCCCGGTCGGTGCGCACGACGAGATGCCGATCGATGCCCGAGTGATCGCGGCAACAAACCGTGATCTTAAGCAAATGTCGATCGACGGGTCATTTAGAGAGGACCTGTTTTACAGAATTTCTGTGATCCCGATCTGTTTGCCCCCGCTAAGGGAACGATCGGAAGACATTCCTGAACTTGTTGAACACTTTATCGGAAAGTTCTGCGATCAGGCGGGACGAGAACTGTCGATCTCGCCAAAGGCAATGCAGCTGCTTGAAAACTATGTCTGGGGTGGCAATGTACGGGAACTGGAACATACGATCGAACGAGCGGTTGCTCTTGAACGGGGTGACGAGATCCAGCCTGAACGCCTGCCCGAGCACGTCACGAATTATAATCCGGAAAGGATCAAGGCCGAGTTCGACCTTCCTGAAACGGGGCTTAATCTCACGGCTCACCT
>JBDTMQ010000112.1:0-5692 GCA_039934155.1 Acidobacteriota bacterium
GCAGCGACGCCGAGGCTCCGCCGGTCTTTATGCCGTGTAAGAATCTCGATTACGAAATGGAGCTCGGGTTTTTTGTCGGGCAGGGAAACGAGCTCGGCAAATCGATCCCGATCAGCGAGGCCGAGGATCACATCTTCGGCGTGTGTCTGGTGAACGACTGGTCGGCTCGCGACATACAGGCTTGGGAATACCAGCCTCTCGGGCCATTCCTCGCAAAGAACTTCGCAACCACGATCTCGCCGTTCGTCGTGACGATGGAAGCGTTGGCTCCGTTCCGCTCGAAAGCCTTTGAACGCGACCTGGACGATCCGCAGCCGCTCGACTATCTGAGCGACGAGCACAACCAAAAGTTCGGCGGCCTCGACATCAATCTCGAGGTCTATATCCAAACCGAAAAGATGCGCGAGCGAAACGTCGAGCCGCACATGCTCTCGCGTTCCAACACAAAAGATCTCTACTGGACCGTCGGCCAGATGCTGACGCACCACGCGTCGAACGGCTGCAACCTCCAGACCGGCGACCTGATCGCTTCGGGAACCGTGAGCGGCAAAGAAAAAAGCGAACGCGGCTCGATGCTCGAACTCTCCTGGCGCGGAACCGAACCGATCGAACTCCCCAACGGCGAAACCCGCCGCTTTCTCGAAGACGGCGACGAGATAATCATGAAAGGTTTCTGCGAACGTGCAGGCTTTCGCCGCATCGGTCTTGGCGAATGCCGCGGCCGCATCATTCCCGCCGACTAAGTAATGCTGCCGGAAGCCCTCAAAAATTTTCACGATGGCGTTTATGTCATCACGGTCGAGAGTTTCAAAGACCGTCAGGCGAATGCTGTCAAAGAGCTGGGCCGCGACAATTTTGCCTTTGTCTATAGCGTCGATAGATCGCTCGTGACCAAACAGCAGATGATCGACGACGGGCTGTATGACGAGCAGCGTGCGATCGAGACCGACCGCAGTAGTAAACCGATGACGCTGGGGCATATCTGCTGTTCGCTCGGTCACGCCAACGTGTACCGGCACATTATCAAAAACGGCATCGAGAGAGCGCTTATTTTTGAAGACGATGTCACCATTTTGCCCAACGACGAGGTCGCGATCAACGTGGCCGTCGAAAACATTCCTGCCGATGCCGAGCTTATATATTGGGGCTGGACTGGCGTTGCGCGACGGCCGCGATTCGCCGCCGCGAAACAAGCTCTGTACAAGCTGCAGCACAGTATGGGTTTGCTGAAATATGATCACACGATGGTCGCCAACCTCTATCCGACGGCATATAATGAGTATTTCAGCATTGCCGGAAAACAGTTTTGCGCTCATGCGTACACCCTAACCAGGTCAGCGGCAGAAAAGCTGCTTGAATGGAATACGCCGGTGATCTTGAATGCCGACAATGCGTTGATGTACGCGGTGCTGAATGGTGACGTAAAAGCATATATTTCTAACCGGCAATTTTTTGGGCAGCGCAGCCTCGACGAAAACGATCCAATAAGTTCGCTCACACAGAGCTAGTTCGACGTAATGACCGATCTCACACTCGATAAATTCAAGGACGAATGCGGTATCTTCGGCATTTTTGGCCACCCCGAGGCGTCAACGCTGACACAGCTCGGTCTTTTTGCTTTGCAGCATCGCGGGCAAGAGGCATGCGGCATTGTTTCAAGTGATGGCCGCGACCTGCATCAGTTTCGCTCGATCGGCCTGGTCGCTGATGTCTTGAGCGAAGACGTTCTTAGACGCCTTACGGGTTCGAGTGCGATCGGCCACACGCGGTACTCGACCACCGGCCGCAACACTATCAAAGAGGTCCAGCCGTTTGCCGTGACCTGTCAGCATGGCGATATCGCGATCTGTCACAACGGTAATCTGCCATTCGCATTGGCACGCCGGAAAGAGCTGGAGCGAGAAGGGGCCATATTTTCGTCGACCTCTGACACCGAGACCATTCTGCACGGCATTGCCCGCACGCACGCCGCGAGTGCGGTCGAGGCCATCGAAAAGGTATTGCAGACGACTGATGGTGCATATTCGCTATTGTTTCTGACGCCCGGTTCGCTGATCGCCGTACGCGACGCACGCGGGTTTCGCCCGCTGGTGCTGGGCCGTTTGAACGACGCCTGGTGTGTTGCCTCTGAGACATGTGCCTTTGACCTGATCGACGCCGAATACGTCCGCGAGGTCGAGCCCGGCGAAGTGCTGATAATTGACAACACCGGAGTTCATTCCCGAAAGCCGTTCACCAAAAACCCCGCGGCCGTATGCACATTCGAGCACGTCTATTTCTCGCGTCCCGATTCGACTGTTTTTGGCCGGTCTGTCAACGAATCGCGGCACAAGATGGGCAAACAGCTCGCTATCGAACATCCCGCCGATGCCGATATCGTCGTTCCCGTACCCGATTCGGGCGTCGCGGCGGCGATCGGATATTCGACCAAATCGAGGCTCAATTACCGCCAGGCGATCATTCGAAACCACTATGTCGGCCGCACATTTATCGAGCCGTCTCAGTCGATCCGCTCGTTCGGCGTCAGGCTCAAGCTCAATCCCATCAAGGACTTGATCACCGGCCGCCGCGTGGTGCTGGTCGATGATTCCATCGTTCGTGGGACAACGTCAAAAAAGATCGTCCAGATGGTGCGTGAAGCCGGTGCGACCGAGGTGCATATGCGTATCTCGTGCCCACCGACGACCCATTCGTGTTATTACGGCGTCGATACGCCCGACCGCGACGACCTGATCGCATCGCGTATGTCTGTCGAAGAGGTCCGCGCATTCATCGATGCCGATTCGCTCGGCTATCTCTCGCTCGAAGGCATGCTCGCCGCCATCGGTATCGACCCTGCTTCGTCCTGTGCCGCCTGCTGGACCGGCAAATACCCGACCCTTATTGCTAAAGCGGAAGCGGGAAGACTGTAGGCAGTGCGCTGTGTGCTGTGAGCAGTGAGTTCCGTCTCAGTGTCTCAAAGGTGTCTCACAACCGTTTGTGGGACATTTAAATGCAGTGTGAATTGAGCTTAGCGTTGCAATTCTTGTTGAAAACCGTGTATTTTCAAGAACGTTTTCAAAAATGCTAAATTGCTGATACGACTTGGTTTAGCGAACTATGACCCCCAAACAAGCGTGAGACACTTCGTTTCTCTAATTATTAATTACTGATTACGTATTAATAATTCCACCTGCCCACTCCTCATTCCCACCTGTCTAATTTGCAAAGATCGTCAGCGACGCGCTTCCCGCCCGCCAATGGCCTGATCCGGCCCATCGCATCATGCCATAAATTTCATAGATGGTCAAGAATTTTATCTATGATACAGTTAAACTTAACCCGACGTATTAATCCTCCGAGGCCAATAGCGAGAACCATTGGTAATTGGCTGATTTTATACGGTTTGCAGATTGTTACTTCTCGGAATATGATTAGTCCGTTTGAGTTTCTCTCATTGTCAATGAAACGCTGCTACTACTCGGATTCGATCCAGAATTTCTTGCAAGCTGACGGGAATACAATTCTTGGAGAACTCGTTGTAAATAACGAATTCCCCACCGAGCCGACTCAGCGAGATGCTTGGCTGTCTCAAATAGATTTTCTAAAGCAATCCCTTAGTGCCCGGAAGGGATTCGTTTATTTTGAATACGCAATCCCTCGTATGGGAAAGCGGATCGATACCGTTGTCATTGATCAAAATGTCATCTTCGTAATCGAATTCAAGATTGGTCAAAAGGAATTTCTCATTGCCGATATAGATCAGGTTTGGGATTACGCTCTTGATCTAAAGAATTTTCACGAAACCAGCCACGCGTATGTTATCGCTCCGATTCTGATCGCCACTCAGGCGAAGGACGTTCAGCAGCCGGCCGTGTTCGCGGTCGGTGTCGATCAACTCTTTGCACCGATTAAAACAAATCTTCTTAGCTTTTTAGGCGTTTATCATCAAATACTCCAATCCTCGACTGGCGAAACGGTCGATCACGAAACGTGGGCAGGCGGCCGCTACTCGCCTACGCCGACCATCATTGAAGCAGCGACTTCCTTGTACCGTCAGCATTCGGTAGACGAAATCTCGCGAAAGGACGCGTCGGCGAAAAATCTAAAGATAACTAGCGCCGCTGTCTCGCAAATAATTGCGAATGCGCGTGAGAAACGAGAAAAAGCGATTTGCTTTGTAACCGGCGTTCCCGGCGCGGGTAAAACACTAGTCGGACTCGACATTGCGACTAAATACCTTGATGCCTCTGGCGGAAGCCAGAGTGTTTTTCTTTCCGGCAACGGTCCGCTGGTTGCAATTCTTACGGAGGCCCTGGCGCGTGATGCAATTATTCGGGCAAAGCGACAAGGTAAGAAGGTAAAGAAAGGCGACGCCCGAAGCCGTGTTAAGACGTTCATCCAAAATGTTCATCATTATCGCGATGAATACCTGCGAGATTCACGTGCTCCGATTGACCACGTCGCCATATTCGATGAAGCACAACGTGCTTGGAACCATGAACAAACCGCTAATTTCATGAAGCGGAAAAAGAACGTTGTTGGTTTCATATATTCGGAACCAGAATTTCTAATTTCCTGTCTTGATCGTCATTCTGATTGGGCTGTAATCGTTTGTCTTGTTGGGGGCGGACAAGAAATTAATCGAGGCGAAGCCGGAATCGGGGAATGGATTCGGTCGGTGAGCCGCTCGTTTCCTAAGTGGAAAATCTATGTTTCGGACCGCCTCACCGATTCCGAATATGACGCTTTGAACTCGCTCGAGAACTATGAGAATCAGGAAAAAGTTCATAGAAATGACGACCTCCATCTCGCGGTTTCAATGCGTTCCTATCGTGCTGAACGTGTTTCGTCATTCGTGAAAAACGTTCTTGATTTGGAAGTTGAAGCTGCTAAGGAAGACCTTGCCAAGTTTCGGCACAAGTACCCAATTGCCCTAACCCGCGATCTCGAAAAGGCGAAACGATGGTTGCGCGAGCACGCTCGCGGTAGCGAGCGTTACGGAATGATAGTTTCCTCGAACGCGCAACGACTTAAGCCCCTAGCGATTGACGTAAAGTCTCCAATGGACCCGGTTAAATGGTTTCTTGAAGGAAAAAAAGATGTTCGTTCGTCTTTTTACCTAGAAGATGTTGCGACAGAGTTTCACGTTCAAGGACTTGAACTAGATTGGGCGTGCATAACTTGGGACGCTGATTTTCGATTTAATGAGCAGGGTTGGGCAACACACTCTTTTGTTGGCAACCGTTGGCAAAGAGTGAAAAAGGCCGAGCGCCAGCAGTACCTGAAAAACGCATATCGAGTTCTTTTGACTCGGGCAAGACAAGGGATGGTCGTAGTAGTTCCTCGTGGATCTGAAAAAGACCACACTAGAATGTCAGAGTTTTATGACAACACATTCAATTACCTTCGATCTCTAGGACTCGACCTGATCGGATGAACTCGAAGATAAATTAATCAATTGTACGCCCAGAGCATCGTTGGATTCATTCTACTGATCGAGCGCGCACGTCAAATTCAGCCTCACTCTACGCAAGCAGTGATTGTCGGCACATTTCAGCGTTGTCGATACGGTGATGACCATCCGACTTGGATGGTATAGAAAAATGCTAATTAGTCCAAAATAGACTTCTGACACGGCTGCGATGCGCCCTTACTAACGTGCGGGCTACTGACGCGGCTGCGATGAGCGCTTGGGGAGCCCGGTCGCTAT
>JBDTMQ010000113.1:0-9910 GCA_039934155.1 Acidobacteriota bacterium
CCTTGCCAAAACGGTCGCTCATCGCCAGGACAATGTTCTTCAGCGCTTCCTGATCGTCGGGCTCAACGGCGAGAATGTCGAGATAAATGCTTTCGGCGGCGCCTGGCTCGTTGAGCAGTCGATATCGGTTGGCCTTTTCAAGTGCCGCCGGGATCGCGTCTTGATCGAGTGGTTTTAGGTCGAACATATTTGGAATGCGGATATTCTTGACCGCGTGCCGTTATTTTCTCTTAAAGATCTTTACCAGTTTTGCCAGCGGGTCGTAGTACTGATCGACGACGCGTTCCTTTAGCGGAATGATCGCGTTGTCTGTAATGGTTATATGCTCGGGGCATACTTTTGTACAGCATTTTGTGATGTTGCAATAGCCGATACCCATCGCGTCCTTGAGATCTTCGGTCCGGTCTTCGGTATCGAGAGGGTGCATTTCGAGCGCGGCCGTATAGACATAATGCCGCGGGCCGGCGAATTCCTCGTGCTTTTCGTGATCCCGCAGAACGTGGCAGACGTCCTGGCAGAGAAAGCATTCGATACACTTGCGAAATTCCTGGACGCGGTCAACATCTGACTGCTGTATTCGCCAGGTACCGTCAGCGGCATCGGGCGGCCGCGGCTTGAATTTCTTTATCCGTTTTTTGACCTCATAATTCCAGGTGACATCTGTAATAAGGTCTTTCATTAACGGGAATGCACGCATCGGCTCGATCGTTACCGGCTGGTCGAGCGGGATCGTGTCGAGCCGCGTCATGCACATCAGCTTTGGCTTGCCGTTTATCTCGGCCGAGCACGAGCCGCATTTTCCGGCTTTGCAGTTCCAGCGACAGGCGAGATCGGGTGCCGACTCGGCCTGTATCTGATGCACCGCATCGAGCACGACCATGCCTTCGGTAACATCGGTCCGGTAATCGACCATCTCACCGTCATCACGGCCGCCGCGTCTAATACTGAATGTTGCTTTCGCCATAAGAAAATTAACCACAGATGGACACAGATAGACGCGGATAAGACACAAGAACAAATCTGTGTTTATCTATATCCATCTGTGGTTCCATTCTTCCTATCCCATCTCTTCGATCACCTGTTTTAGCTCCGGGGGCATTTCGGGTATCGGGACGTGTGAGATCTGCATTTGGCCGTCGGCCTCTTTCACCGCGACATTAAACTTTGAAAATTCGGGGTCCTTGTTCGGATAATCGTCGCGGAACTGCCCGCCTCGGCTTTCTTTTCGCTCTATAGCCGAACGCGTGATCGCCTCAGAAACGGTCAGCAGATTACGTAGGTCGAGTGCCGTGTGCCAGCCGGGATTGAAGTCGATGTTGCCCGTGACAGACGATCTCGCGGTGCGTTCGCGGATTTTCGTCAGGCCGTCGAGAGCCTCTTTCATTTCGTCCTCGACACGGACGATCCCGACGAGTCTCTGCATCATGTCCTGAAGGTCGTGCTGAATAACGAAAGGGTTTTCGCCGCCGGTATTTTCAAATGGTGCAAGAGCGCGGCTAGCCTCAGCCTCGACCGTCGCGGGATCGACCGTACCATGACCGTTCGCTTGCGCGAACTGAGCCGCGTATTCGCCGGCCCGCTTGCCAAAAACGATCAGGTCGGACAACGAGTTGCCGCCGAGCCGGTTCGCGCCGTTGATCCCTGATGCGCATTCGCCCGCCGCATACAATCCAGGCAGGGTTGAGGCCTGTGTGTCGGCGTCGACGCGAATTCCGCCCATGATGTAATGCGTCGTCGGGCCCACCTCCATCCGCGTCGTAGTGATGTCGAGATTCGCGAGCTGCATGAACTGGTGATACATCGACGGCAGCTTGCGTTTTATATGCTCGGGCGCGTCTTTGATCTTTTCCTTGATCCACGCGATGTCAAGAAAGACTCCGCCGTGCGGGCTTCCGCGTCCGGCCTTAACTTCCCGGTTGATGCAGCGTGCGACGTGGTCGCGCGTTAAAAGCTCGGGCGGCCGACGGGCTGATTTATCGCCAACGACGTAACGCCATCCTTCTTCGGGTGAGTCGGCCGTCTGGTCCTTATAAAGCGGCGGTATGTCGTCGAACATGAACCGCTTTCCTTCGCTGTTCTTCAAAATTCCACCTTCGCCGCGGACGCCTTCGGTCACGAGAATGCCGCGAACGCTCGGCGGCCAGACCATGCCGGTCGGGTGGAACTGGATAAATTCCATGTCGATCAGCTCGGCCCCGGCGTGGTATGCGAGCGCGTGACCATCGCCCGTTCCTTCCCATGAATTTGATGTGATCTTGTATGCCCGGCCGACCCCGCCGGTGGCAAGTATTACTGCCTTCGCCTTAAAAACACGAAAGCGGCCGTGCTCGCGTTCGTATGCAAAACAGCCGACAACGCGGTCGCCGTCTTTTAGCAGCGATACAACGGTCACTTCCATATGCACGTCGATGCCCTGATGAATCCCGTGGTCCTGCAGTGTGCGGATAAGTTCGAGTCCGGTGCGATCGCCGACGTGGGCGAGCCGAGGATATCGATGCCCGCCAAAATTACGCTGAAGTATCTTGCCGTCTTTTGTTCTATCAAAAACCGCTCCCCAAGCCTCGAGCTCGCGGACGCGATCGGGCGCTTCTTTAGCATGCAGCTCGGCCATTCGCCAGTTGTTGACGTACTGCCCGCCGCGCATCGTGTCAGAAAAATGTACCTTCCAATTATCGCGGTCGTCTACATTTGCCAAAGCCGCAGCCATGCCGCCCTCTGCCATCACGGTGTGCGCTTTGCCGAGCAGCGACTTGCAGATCAGGCCAACGCTTACGCCGGCCGCGCTTGCCTCGATCGCGGCACGTAAACCGGCACCGCCGGCACCGATAACGAGAACGTCGTGTTCAAATGTTATATATTCCGTCATTCAATGGAACGCGGACACTCTTGTCCGCAATGAGCACAAACTGGGAAAGTGAACTCGCCGCTCTCGCGGCGTTGCGGACGAGGGCGTCCGCGTTCCGTCAAAAGATCCTGTAGTCTGTAAAAATACCCATCGAACACATCCGTACGTAGAAATCGGAGAATCCCACCCAAAACAAACTCATCCAAGCGAACAGCATGTGGCGGCCGTTCAGTTTGCTGACGAACTTCCAAAGCCCATGCTGCACCGGCCGCGCCGAAAGCGTGTCGCAGCGGCCGCCGATCAGATGCCGCAGGCTATGACAACCGAAAGTGTAGCCGCCGAGCAGGATCACGTTCACCGTAAGCACCAGTGTGCCGACGCCGATGCCGAAGCCGTCTCGAAAATGCGTTGCAGAAATCGCGTCGTATGCAAGTATGACAATGAACAAAAGCGCGATATACATAAAGTACCGATGCACGTTTTGCAGTATCAGCGGGAACTTACGCTCGCCGCGGTAGCTGTGCCGCGGCTCGCCGACGGCGCAGGCGGGCGGATCGGCCCAAAAAGATTTGTAGTAAGCGCCGCGATAGTAATAGCACGTTACGCGAAATCCGCCCGGCGCCCACAGGATCAAAAACGCCGGCGTGATCGGCAGAATGATGTTCGGCATCCAGGCCGGCCACGCGCCGAGCCATGCATGCCCCGACAGCGACTGACCGGCGGCCTCCCAGATCAGCGGCGAATACATCGGCGACAGGTACGGCCCGAACGAATAATGCTCGCCCTGGAACGCCGCCCAGGTCGAATAAACGACAAAAGCCGAAAGCCCCAGAAAAGTGAGCAGCGGCTGTACCCACCATCCGTCCTTTCGCATTGTTTGACCGAACGAACGTCGTTGAATAGATACCAGGTTCGAAGCCATGAAACGGACTTACCTCCAAAGGTATTCGAGCTTTGCATCGAAGCCCGCAGGCGGCGAGGGCCTAAAGAAATGCCCCGTTGAGACGGGACCAAAATGAAATGAATAAGCAGCTAATGTTTACGCAATTCTGCTTGTAAGTCAAGTAAATCGCCGTTTTAAGGCTCGAATCGAGAGCGAACACGTCACTCGCCGCTCTGCTGCAGCAGCTTTGCGACCAGGCCGGTCCAGCCGGTTTGATGGCTCGCACCGAGCCCTGATCCGTTATCGCCGTGAAAATATTCGTAAAACAAAATGTGATCGCGAAAGTGTATATCGGTTTGCAGCTTTTCGTTCTCTCCGTAAACCGGGCGGCAGCCGTTATCGTCCTTTAGAAAAATATGCGACAGGCGCCGCGACAGTTCCTGAGAGACGTCCCAAAGATTCATCATATTGCCCGATCCGGTAGGACACTCGATCTTCAGGTCATCGCCGTAATAGTAATGAAATTTTTGCAGCGATTCGATCATAAGATAGTTTATCGGGAACCATACCGGGCCGCGCCAATTCGAATTGCCGCCAAAAAGTCCCGATGTGGATTCGCCCGGTTCGTAATCGACACGGTGGTCAAAGCCGTCAACCTGCAGCACATATGGCGCGTCTTGGTGATATCTAGACAACGCCCGAATGCCATGCGCCGACAGGAATTCATCCTCATCGAGCATATATTTCAACACCCGCTTTAATCTTTCGCCGAAGGCAACTGCGAGCAGACGACGCTCGCCCGTTCCCCGTTCGCGGATCGAAGAAATATTGGCCGCCAGATCCTCTCGGTTATCCATGAACCAATAAACACGGCGCTTAAAGTCGGGCAGCGAATTGAACAGGTCGGGGTCGATAGTGCTGACCGCGAACAGCGGGATCAGGCCGACGATCGAACGGATCTTGATCGGCGCGTTGTAACCGATCTCGTGCAGATGCAACACATCGTAATAGAAACCGTCCTCCTCGTCCCACAACGAAATTCCTTCGTCGCCGAGATGGTTCATTGCGTCTGAGATATATAGAAAGTGTTCCCAAAATTTACTTGCGAGATCCTCGTACGCGTCATCCTCGGTCGAGAGCTCGAGGGCGATCGAGAGCATGTTGAGGCAGTACATCGCCATCCAGCTCGTGCCGTCTGACTGGGCAAGTCGGCCGCCCGTCGGCAGCGGCTGTGACCTGTCAAATACACCGATATTATCGAGGCCGAGAAAGCCGCCCTCGAAAACGTTGTTCCCTTCAGAATCTTTGCGGTTGACCCACCACGTGAAATTTATTAACAGCTTTTGAAAAGCACGTGCGAGAAATTTGCGGTCGCCCTTTCCTCGAATTTTTTTCTCGATCTGGTAAACACGCATCGCGGCCCATGCGTGAACCGGCGGATTTACGTCGCCGAAGGCCCATTCATAGGCCGGTATCTGGCCGTTCGGGTGCATGTACCACTCGCGCAGCATCAGTATCAGCTGGTGTTTTGCAAAATCAGGATCGACGAGTGCCAGCGGGATGCAGTGAAAGGCCAGATCCCACGCCGCGTACCACGGATATTCCCATTTATCGGGCATCGAGATGACATCTGAGTTGTACAAATGCGTCCAATCCGAATTACGTCCTGCCCGGCGAGACGCGGGCGGTTTTGGCGTCGCCGGATCGCCGTTGAGCCAGTCGCGAACGACATAGTAATAATACTGTTTTGAAAACAGCAGCCCCGCAAATGCCTGTCGCTGGACGTTTCTCGCATCGTCCGAAAGATCATCTGTCGAAAGAGGCGCATAAAATTCGTCGGCCTCGCTGATCCGCTCGGCAAATATCTCGTCAAAAGCTGCGAGCGGCTGTTTCAACTTCTCGCGATTCTTATCGGTAAGTCTGAGTTTGATCGTCACCTGTTCGCCAGCCGGTATCTCGCGGACGAACTGAACAGATGCCTTAGTGCCGATTTTTGCAGGATTAGTTCGGTCGATCTGGCCCTGAACCTGGCCTTGAACGACGTGATCATTGATGCTGTCTTTTACAAATGGCGAGTGGTTCGCCGTTCTGAATAGCCGCTCGTTGTTGGTCTCGTTCTCGGTGAAAAGCTGATCGTCAGCCTCTTCGAAATGGAGCCACCGTTTCCCGAGCGATCTTTCCTGAAGCTCGATCGTTCGATCGTCGATCCGGCGTAAACCGCACGGCGGTGGCGTGCCGGTCCATGTCCATGTATTGCGGAACCAAACCGTCGGCAGCATATGAATTCGTGCCGCCTCAGGCCCGCGGTTGGCCGCAGTTATACGGATCAGAATGTCGTGGGTGTCTGCTTTCGCATATTCGACGAACACGTCAAAGTATTTGTCGTCGTCAAAAACGCCCGTGTCGAGTATTTCGAATTCGCCGAGTTTTTTATCCCGGCCGCGGTTCGTCTCGACGAGCTGTGCGTAGGGAAATTCGGCCTGAGGATACTTGTACAGGCACTTCATGTAGGAATGTGTCGGCGTCGAATCGAGGTAATAATAAAGCTCTTTTACGTCCTCGCCATGATTCCCTTCGGGGCCGGTTAGGCCGAATAGACGCTCTTTCAGAATAGGATCGCGCTCGTTCCAGAGTGCGATCGAAAAACAGATGCGTTGATGGCGGTCGCAAATGCCCAGAAGCCCGTCCTCGTTCCACCTGAAAGTCCTTGAGCGGGCGTGATCGTGAGGGAAATAATCCCAGGCCGAGCCGTCGGCGCTGTAATCTTCGCGGACCGTTCCCCAGGCGCGCTCGCTCAAATATGGGCCCCAGGTCTTCCAGTTCTTTATTCTGGAGCGTGTATCCTTCAGACGTTTTTCTTCAGCATTCATCTCAGATCGTCCGTTCCAGACGCGGTCGGTAAAGATCGGGTCACAGCATTAAACGGGGAAACTAAAAAAGAGGACGTTCGTCCCTCAGTTCCCCGGTGAATAAAAGCCGAGTGCGCGTTAGAATAGAATAGTTCGGCATTTGGTCGTGATCAGACATTGAGGCGGTGAACAAATGGACATTTATTTTCTGATCTTTTCGTTATTTTTCCCTCGCATCGTCCTGATCGTTTATCTCATTCAGAATTGGTATCCGGCGAATACCGTCCCTCAGTGGGCTGACATTCTTCTCGGCGTTTTCATGCCGCGGGTCTTGATTCTACTCTACATCTATCAAAATCTCGGTGCGGATAATATTTGGTTCATTGCTCATCTGGCCGCGCTTCTGCTGACGTATTTCGGCGGCGGAAGAGAGACGGTTCGCAGACGCGGCCGGCGGAGAGACGAATAGCGCCTGCGCTCTCAGTGCGGTTCAGAAATAGCAGATCCTATGTGCGGCCGGTGCCGTTCGATAACGACCCTTTTGCGACCAGTTCGCTGATCGATTCAGTCAGCTCCTGCAGCTCGACGGGCTTGGCCATATGTCTCTGAAAACCGACCGCCAACGCACGTTCTGCATCCTCGGCACGTGCCATGGCCGTTAATGCGATCGCGGGAATATTCGCCCCTGCCTTCGCCGACATTCGGCGGAGCCTTGTCATCATCGAGTATCCGTCCTCATCGGGAATATTTATATCGGCGATCAGGATGTGCGGGCGTTCGTCGGCTATCGCGTCAAAAGCTTCCGAAACCGAATTGGAAATTTTTACATCCGCGCCCAACGAGCGGAGCGCATGCCGAAGCATATTACAAGCATCGATGTCATCGTCGACGAGCAGGACCTTGATGCCCTGCAGTCGACCGGGATCTATTTCGTCCACGGTTTCGCCGATCGGCTGAGCGGCAATTTCATCGCCCCCGTCGAGCGTTAAAGATCGGGTCAGCGGAAGCGTGAGCGTAAAGGTAGAGCCTTTTCCTTCGCCTTCGCTTTCTGCCGAGACGCGGCCGCCGTGCAGTTCAGCGATGTTCCTTACGATCGAAAGCCCGAGCCCGAGCCCCTCATGATTTCGCGTGCTCGAGCTGTCCTGCTGGCGGAACCGGTCGAACGCAAAAGGCAGAAAGTCCGCCGAAATGCCGCAGCCCGAATCGCGGACGGATATCAACGCCCTGGCGCCCTCGCACCAAAAACGAACTTCGATCTGGCCCTCAGGCGGTGTGAATTTGACGGCATTCGTCAGCAGATTCGAGATTATTTGCTGCAGCCGCTGAGGGTCGCAAGTGATGTCAGGTACGTCGTCTTCAAGCAAGGTTCGTATCTCGATCTTTTTCGCTTCGGCTGATGGAAGCACGAATGAGACAGCTTCTTCGATCACCGGTCTTACGTTTGTCGGCGACAGCTCGAGTATCAGATTGCCGGTTATCAAGCGCGAGGTGTCGAGCAGATCGTCGATCAGCTGGGCCTGTGAACGTGCATTTCGATAGATCGTTTCAAATGCCATTTGGCGGTCGCTGTCGCTGATCGCTTCGCCCATTACGATCTGGGACCAACCCAGGATCGAATTCAGCGGCGTTCGCAGTTCGTGCGAGACCGTGGCCAGAAATTCATCCTTTAAACGGCTGGCATTCTCGGCCTTTTCCCGAAGCGATTTTTCTCTGACAAGAAGCTCTTCGCGGTCTCTTTCAGCATTTTTTCGCTGAATGAATTGACCGATCTCGCAGCCGACGGCCTCGAGCATATCGTCGAGTGCCTGATCGGGCTCGAGTTTATAGGCCGTCATGAATTCGATAACGCCGAAATAATCGGGATCGGGCTTAACGGGAAAGCCGATGGCGCTGTCGATACCGGCGGCCGCTGCCAGGATCGCTCTCGGATATTGTTCGCCCGCCACCGTGTTGGGCAGCCAGACAGTTCCGTCCAGTTTCCAGACGCGTCCCGGCACGCCGACGCCGAATTTCATTTTCAAACGCCTGGTCTCGCGGACGAAAGCCTGCAGGTCACGCCGCGCGCCATCTTTGACCGCAACACCGACGCATGCCAATTCCGAACCGTCCGGGCTTCGTTCCCAATAATTGCAGACCTCGGCCCTCATGTGCTCGCAAAAGGCCGACAAGATAGACGGTATCGCCTGTTCGAGTGTTTTTGCGTTTGCAAGGGCCTGAGTGACGGCATGTTCAGTCGCGAGTCGCGATTCGGATCGGCTCCGGACGGCGACCTCGTTTTCCAGGTCACGATTTGCAGCCTCGAGTTCGGCCGTCCGCCGGCTTACACGCGCCTCGAGCTCGGTATTAACGTTATCAAGACGGACGTTGGCGGCTTCTAAAAGGTTCGCCTGCTGTCTGATCTTTTGATTCTGGAGGAATAGACGGGTAAAGAACGCGACTTTTGACTTTAGTATCTCGGGGATGATCGGTTTGGTCAGATAATCGACCGCACCCAACGAATAGCCGCGAAAGATATACTGCTCGTTCACGCTGGTCGCCGAAACAAAAATTATCGGCGTGTGCTGTGTCCGCTGACGGTCGCGGATCAACTCGGCCAATTCGAAACCGTTGACCCCTGGCATCTGAACGTCGAGGAGAATAAGGGCAACATCCTCGAGCAGCAGAAACCTCAGGGCATCACGGGCCGACGCGGCGCGGACAAGATTTTGTCCGAGCTCAGCCAGGACCGATTCCATGGCAAGCAGGTTCTCGGGCCGATCGTCGACCAGCAATACGTTTGCCTGTCCGTCTTTACTCATTCCGGTAACATCCACACGGTCCTAAACCCGACTCGGGTCGCTTTGTCCGTCCAGCCAAATTCTGAGAAGTGAGAGAAGCTGTTCGGTGTCGACGGGCTTGGTAATATAGTCCGACGCGCCGGCCTCAAGACACTTTTGCAGATCGCCCTTCATCGCCTTTGCCGTGACCGCGATGATCGGGACCGATTTGAATTTAGAAAGCTGTCGTATCTCGCGGATCGCTTCGAAACCATCCATTCCCGGCATCATAATGTCCATCAAAACGCCGTCGATGCCGGGCGTCCGGCACAGCATATCGATGCCGTCCTTGCCGTTCTCAGCATACACGACGTCCATCTTTTGCCGTTCGAGCACGCTGGTCAGGGCAAAGATGTTGCGAATGTCATCATCGACGACAAGCACCTTTTTGCCCTTAAGCCGCGGGTCGACGATATTTACCCGGCGAAGGATATTTTTTTGCGTTTCGCTCATGTCCGCGACATCGCGGTGAGTAAAGAGAGCCGTTTCATCCAGCAGCCGCTCGATCGAATCAGCG
>JBDTMQ010000114.1:0-12519 GCA_039934155.1 Acidobacteriota bacterium
GTCAAGGCGGCCGATGCGGGTCGAATGCGGTGCATTGTGTACGAGTTCCGGGTCTTCGGCGATCTCGCGGTCGATGTCGATCATGGCCTCGACAAAGGCATCGAGGTCGGCCCGGCCAACCGATTCGGTGGGTTCGATGAGCATCGCGCCTTCGACAACAAGTGGGAAGTAAATGGTCATCGGATGAAAACCGTAATCGATCAGCCGTTTGGCGATGTCGAGAGTGTGTATTCCTTTTGCCGTTTGGTTCTTGTGGGAAAAGACGACCTCGTGCATCGGGTCAGCCGCGTACGGCTTGTCGTAGGTGCCTTTAAGCAAGTACGAAATGTACCGCGCATTGAGCACGGCTGCCTCGGTCGCTTCTTTCAGGCCGTCGGCGCCGTGTGTATAAATGTACGAAAGAGCGCGGATCATCATTCCGAAATTGCCGAAAAATGCTTTGACCCGGCCGATCGAATTGGGCGCGTCGTAGTCGAGGCGATAGAGAGACTGACCGCCCACTGACGCTGCCTGTTCTGACAGGACGACACGCGGAACTGGCAGGAATTCCGTCAGCTCCTCGGTGCACAGGCAAGGACCGCAGCCCGGGCCGCCGCCGCCGTGCGGTGTCGAAAAGGTCTTGTGCAGGTTCAGATGAATGACGTCGACGCCCATGTCGCCGGGCCGGGCGATGCCCACCAGCGCGTTCATATTGGCGCCGTCCATATAGACGAGGCCGCCGGCCTCGTGGATGATCTCGCAGATCTCGCGAATATTCGTCTCAAAAATGCCGACCGTATTCGGGTTCGTCAGCATCAATCCGGCGACGCCGCCGTCGGCGCACAATTGACGAAGATGTTCGAGGTCTGTAATCCCCTCGGCGGTGGAGCGAATAGTTTTGACCGAGAATCCGGCCAGAGCCGCCGATGCGGGATTCGTGCCGTGGGCCGAATCGGGAATCAGCATCACTCGTCGGTCTTTTGAAGCCTCACCGTCGCGTTTATCGAGAAATGCACGGATCAGCATGACGCCTGTCATTTCGCCCTGTGCGCCGGCCGCCGGCTGAAGAGACACGCCCGGAAGTCCGGTGATCTCGGCCAGATCTTGCTGAAGCTTGTAGATCAATTCGAGCGCTCCCTGGGATTCTTCTTCGGGGGCAAGCGGGTGAAGGTCGGCGAATGCGGCGATACGCGCGACCTTTTCGTTAAGCCGCGAGTTGTACTTCATCGTGCACGAGCCGAGCGGATACATCCCTAGATCGATCGAATAATTCCACGTCGAGATCCGAGTAAAGTGCCGTATGACATCGACCTCTGACACCTCGGGCACACCGTCGAGATCGTCGTCTCGTCTTAATTCGGCGGGCAGCAGGTCGTTGATGTCGGTCTCATCGACGTCGAGTTTTGGCAGGCGATAACCGACGCGGCCCGTCTGCGAGCGCTCGAAGATCAAGGCTTCGTTTTGTGAAGGATGCTGGGTTACTTTTTTGATGGACATAACTCTATTTTCGAATACTCGATCTTAATTCTTCAAAATCATCAGTTGTCGACAGCGAACGCCAGGCCTCTTTAATAGAATCGAGCGGCTCGATCAATTTTCGCTGCATCAGGTCAAGCCAGCCGCCGATGCTGGTCACCCGGGCAACAGGCTCACCTGTCGCCCTTGTAAAATTATTTATGACGCGAAACCGCGAGAAGTCGGGGCTGTGTCCGCCATTCTCCATCGTGACGCTGATCTCGTCGAGCATCATTACCTCGCGAAAATACTCGATCAGGTCGGTTTTGATCACAGGTCCGAAACCATGCTTCTTAAAATTCGCCGGCGGAAAACCCTGCGATGCAAAGAACGCGATCCGCGCGTCGACGGCGTATTCCAGGTAGACCATGTTCGCGACGTGCCCATTGGGGTCGACGTCGCGCCAGCCCATCTGGAAATTCTTTTCAAATACCGCGCTCATCAGGCTTTCGGCAATCCTTTTTTCGCCACGTCCGCAACGACGTTCGAGAAACGGTCGAGCTCCCACAGCGTCGTGTAGACATTAGGCGTAATACGGATGCCGGTAAATTCATCGTGGACGATCGGTGTCGTAAATATCTTATGTTTTGACATAAGATAGCCGCCAAGTTGGATGGGATCGACGCCTTCGATCTTAAAATTTGCTATCGCGCACGACTGCTCCGGATCGAATGACGTGTTAAAGCCGACCTTTGGGATCGCCTTCAGATCGTTCATCCAATATCGCGACAGGTATCTCAGCCTTTCTTCCTTTCGCTTGCCGCCGATCGCGTTGTGAAAAAGGACGGCCTCGCCGATCGCGAGTCTCATCGCGGCCGAATGCGTCCCTATCTCTTCGTACTTGCGAATGTCTGTCTTATTCTTATCCTCGCTGGCCATCAGGGCCCAGACATTAGGGATCTTTTCCTTGCGAACATACAGCATTCCCGTGCCTTTCGGCGCATAGAGCCATTTATGCAGAGAAGTGCCGAAATAATCGCACCCGAGATCGTCGCGCTTGAAATCGAACTGAGCGAACGAATGTGCACCGTCGACTATCGTCTCGATCCCTTTCGACCTGGCAAAGTCACAAACCTTTTTGACCGGGTTGATCTGCCCGGTTAGGTTTATCTGATGGGAGATCAAGATCACCTTTGTTCGCGGCGTAACCGCACGCTCAAATGCGGCCGCTATGTCGTTCACATTTGCCGGAGCGATCGGTATCTTGATCAGATTTAGCTTAAGGCCTTCGCGAAGCTCGCGCTGACGAAGCGTCGTCAGCATTCGCGGGTAGTCCTGGGTCGTTGTTAAAATCTCATCTCCCGACTTAAGGTCGAGACCCATTAAAAGGATCTCGAGCGATTCGCTGGCGTTTCGCGTAATGGCGATCTCTTCGGGCGAGCAGCCAAAGGTCTCGGCGAGTCCCGTACGGATCGTTTCGGATTGCGGTTCGAGCAGCTGCCACATCGTGTAGGCGGTCGCGTCTTCCTGCTGCCACGTGTAGCGGACAAAAGCCTCGGTCACGATCCGCGGGCTGGGCGAAACGCCGCCGTTATTCAGATTCACAATTCCGCGGGTGACGGAGAACGCCTGTTGGATCGTTGCCCAATAGTCCTCGTCGATCGCTGCCTCGTCGGGTGAAAGATGCTTGATCGAGCGGCCGGCAGCAGTCACATTCTCAAGCAGCGACGCGACCGTCGCCGACGACAAAGCCATCAGGCCCACACCTTTGCCGACCGCACCAAGAAATTTTCGGCGGCTGACATCATCATTTGAACGCAGGGTTTTATTCATTAGCATTCACTCGCCCGTCGCCAAACGCTTACATACCCGAGACGACCTTCCAAATGGCGTCGGCCACGACCTCGTTGCCCTTTGGATTGAGATGGACCTTGTCGGTAGTCAAAATACCTGACGGTTTATCGTCGGCATTATTTTTTTCCTCATACTCAACGAATACCTTTCTCAGGTCGACCAGCGGCAAATGGTTTTCGGCCGCAAATTTTTTGATCCACTCGCTGTAGAGGTTCAGCTCGCCATCCATCTCGTTCGTAAAATTCTTTCGCTCGCCGATCACCGCCGGCGTGCATACGACAACTTTTGCCTTTGCGTTCTGAAGCCGCGTAACGAGTGCGGAATAGAATTTGCCGAACTTGTCGAGATCGGTGCCGGTGCCCAGCAGACGCTTGTGCCAGACATCGTTTACGCCGACAAAGATGACCACGATGTTGGGAGAGCGGGCGATCACATCTGTTTCGGCCCTTAAATAGAGGTCGTAGATCTTGTTGCCACTCACGCCGGCGCCGATAAATTCGTATTTATCGTCCTTGCCAGCGGCTTTTGCTAGGCCCGCGATCCGCGTGACATAGCCGTTCTCTCTGACGCCGAGCTCGGTGATCGAATCGCCAAAGAAAACCACACGCGTCCTGGAATTTTGTCCGGCGGCCGATATTGTCACGATCATAATGATCGCCATCGTGGCGACCAGAAACTTTTCCATTCAGATCAACCTTTTAGAGCTTTTGTTAGTCCTGAAGTCAATTCATCGATCTGTGCGCGGGTACGGGTCTCGGTGACACAAACCAGTATCTCGTTCACCTTATCCTTAAAGTATCTTGAAAGATCGAGGCCGCCGATGATCCCGCGCTCCCTTAACGCGGCCAGCACACCGGCCGCCGGGCGATCGAGCCTGATTACGAATTCATTGAATTTCGGTGACGAATGCGCGATCTCACAGCCGTCTATCGCGCCGAGAACCTTCGCGGCGTAAGCGGCCTTTTGCAGGTTTTGAGCGGCCACTTCCTGAAGGCCCTTTTTGCCCATCGTCTCCATATAAATCGTGGCGGCGAGAGCGATCAAGCCCTGGTTGGTGCAAATATTCGATGTCGCCTTTTCGCGGCGAATATGCTGTTCGCGGGTCGAGAGCGTCAACACAAAACCGCGGTTGCCATTCTTGTCGTATGCGACGCCGCAAAGACGTCCGGGCATTTGCCTTACGAATTTTTCCTGAGTTGCAAAAAGCCCGACATGCGGCCCGCCGAAGCTCATCGGGACGCCGAACGACTGGCCCTCGCCAACGACAATGTCGGCGCCGCACGCACCGGGCGACCTGAGAGCCCCGAACGAGATCGCCTCAGTCACGACAACTATCAGCAACGCACCGACGGCGTGCGCCGCATCGGCAAGTGCCTTCAGATCCTCGACGCATCCAAAGAAGTTCGGCGATTGAATGACCAGGGCCGCAGTCTTATCGTCGAGGGCCGACATATCGGCCAGACGGCCGGTCGATTCGTCAAAGGCGGCTTCGACGATCTCGGCATCGCCGTGCTGTGTGTAGGTCCGGGCCACCTCGCGGTATTCGGGATGTACAGATGCGGCGACGACGATTTTATCGCGCCGCGTTACGCGCTGGGCCATCACGTAGGCTTCGGCCATTGCGGTCGAACCGTCGTACATCGAGGCGTTGGCGACCTCCATGCCGGTCAGCTGGCAGATCAGCGTCTGAAACTCATATATATATTGAAGCGTGCCCTGTGAGATCTCAGGCTGGTACGGCGTGTATGACGTGAAAAACTCTGAGCGCTGGATCAGATGATCGACAACCGTCGGCGAAAAATGGGAATAGACGCCGGCGCCCAAAAACGACGATTTCCCGGCGGCCGAATTGCGGTCGGCGAGCCGCTGCATTTCGGCGATCACTTCGGGCTCGGATAGCGGATCGGTGATCGCGAGCGTTCGACCAAGCTGAATGCTTTCTGGTATCGAGCGAAAAAGTTCGCTGGCATCGGCGAGTCCGATCGCGGTGAGCATTTCTGAACGTTCTTCGGGCGAGTTTGGTATATATCTCATTCGATTTTAAGGACGGGATCCCGGATCGTAGAAAATCGCGTCGATCCGCGATCGAAGATCAAAAATTAGCCGACAGTGGAAAGGTATTCTTCGTATTCTTCGGCGGACAGCATCGCGTCGGCCTCGCCCGGATTGTCCATCTTTAACTTGATGAACCACGCTTCGCCGTAAGGGTCGGAGTTTACCTTTTCTGGCGTATCGTTCAGGCCGCCGTTGACCTCGACTACTTCGCCCGCCAGCGGCGTAAAGATCTCGGACACGGCCTTGACGGATTCGACCGAGCCGAAAGCCTCGTGGGCGCCGAATTTGTCGCCGGCACGAGGAAGGTCAATATAAACGACATCGCCGAGCGAGCTTTGGGCGTAATCGGTGATCCCTATGCTGGCGACATCGCCGTTTACCTCGACCCATTCGTGATCTTTGCTGTATCTTAGTTTTTCAGGGATATTTGACATATTTTTATTAAAAACGGCTTTCTAAATTCCAACAAATAGACTTCTTGACAGCCACGTGGGCCGATAGTTCGTATGCCAAAAAAATTACTTTTGGCGTTTGTAAAACGGCATTTGAACCACCACGGCCGAAAGTCGTTTGCCTCTAACGTCAATCTTAATTTCCTGGCCGATATTTGCAAATTCGGTAGGCAGAAAACCAAGCCCGATGTTCTTTTTCAGGAACGGGGCCGGGCTGCCGGAAGTGACACGGCCAGCTTCTTTATCATTAACATAGATCGTAAAATCGTCGCGGGCGATACCGGGCTCGGTCATTTCAAACCCGACGATCTTTCGCGTGACGCCATCCGCCTTTTGCTTTTCGAGCGGCTCGCGGCCTATGAACGGGCCTTTATTCAGCTTTGTGATCCAGCCAAGATTTGCTTCGAGCGGCGTAATGTCGTCGCTAAGCTCGTGTCCGTAAAGCGACATGCCCGATTCGAGCCGCAGAGTGTTTCTTGCAGCGAGGCCGCACGGCAGGATGCCGTCCTCCGCACCAAAATTCCCGGCATCGAGCAGCTTTGACCATAACTGAACGGCGTTTTCAGCCGCCGAGTAGACCTCGAAGCCATCCTCGCCCGTATAACCGGTACGCGAGATTATCGATTCGACGCCGTCGACCCTGCCGGTTGTGAAATGGTAATACTTGATCTCGTCGAGCGGGGTTTCGGTCAAACCGCGAAGAATATTTATCGCGTCAGGCCCCTGAACGGCGATCTGGCAGTAATCGGCGCTGGCGTTGGTCAGCGTGACATTCTCATCCGCCTTGTGTGATGTGATCCAGTCCCAATCTTTCTCCGTCGTTCCGGCGTTCACGACCAAAAGAAGCTTGTCAAAATCGAATCTATAGACCAGCAGGTCGTCGACCACGCCACCGCGCTCATTTGTCAGCGCCGAATAATGGGCCTGGCCGTCGACCAACTTTGAGACGTCGTTGGTCGTAAGGTTGTCGACAAAGGCAATGGCGTCCGCGCCTTCGACCCAGATCTCGCCCATATGTGAAACGTCGAAAAGCCCCGAGTGCTTTCGTGTGCGGAGATGCTCCTCGATGACGCCGGCCCCGTATTGAACGGGCATATCCCAGCCGCCGAAGTCGACCATCCGGCCGCCTAATTCACGGTGCGCGTCGTTAAGAGGCGTTTTCTTTAAATTTTCGGTGGACATAAGCTAATAATTTAATTGACTGATTTATTGCGCTCAAGTCACGATTGTCGAAAGGCGCACGTAATCTGTCGGCGGGCGTCGGCCTCTCAGTCAAATGCGTGTCAGATTTGATGGCCGATCAGTGTTTTGTCTTTGGTTTTTCTGGTGGCAGATTCTGTGCGGCCTCGATAATATCGCCGCACGATTCGATCGAAGCGAGAAGCAGGCCTTTTTCACGCTCGTCGCGGGTTGCCTGAGCGATGGGGGCGAGTGCTGTGCGGTAACGCTGGGCAGCCGCGGCAAGAGCTCGGACAGCTTTTGGGAAGAGAAGTCCTTCGGTCTTGTTTTGGGTCTGCGTGTTGTCGTTGTGTTCGGCGACATCGTCGACATCGTCGATCGCCTTTTGAAGCAGGCTGCGGACATCGCCCAAAAGTTGAAGCCTCGTGCCCTTCGGAGCTTCGCCCCATTTATCGCTGTCTTTCGAGCGTATCTTTTCGCCGCCGGCAGATATTCCGGCCGCTTCCAGACGGCGATCGATCATTTTTGTCAGAACGTCGATCCTAAGGTCGATATCCTGCGCCTCACGGACGAGCTCGATCTCGGCGTCAGTCATGTAATCGCGACGCTGGCCGTAGGCGTTCAGCGAACCGCCGACCAGGAGCCCAGTGAACAAAAACACTACAGCAAAACGACCGTATTTATTCATACTGTGTTACTCGGGCCTTTTGGAAGGCACGACCGTATCCCCGAACAGTGGTTCGACAGCCTTTGCCCGAGCGTCACGAAGATACAACATCAGCCGCCGGACGTAAAACTCAAATTTCAACGGCATGTCCCGTCGAAGCACCTCGAGCCTCGGGACAAAAGTGCGAAGGCTGATCTCAAACCTTTTGAAATTATTCAGCACCTTGCCGCTGTCCTTGTCGCTGCTGTTCAAAAAATCCAGGGTGTAATCAATCAAAGCATGAAATCCGCCGAGCTCGGCGAACATGTCGTCGTCAGCCTCGCGGGTATGAAGGTCTTCGGCCCGTTTTATACGAAGTTCCATCAAGAGAACCGCCAACTTTGTCCTTTTCTTAACATCGGTCAGGGCATCCAGCTGTGTCCGTTCGTCTTTAGACAAAACCTTCGGCGGCGGCGGAGCACTGTCGTCCTGGATCGGCTCCTGCGCGGCGAGCGGCACCGCAGCCGCAGCCACGATCACTGTAAAGACCCACCTGAGGAGCAAATGTCTCCTTTTGGCCGCACGTACTGATTCACGCATGCTTTTTTCCCTTACCGTCCCTAATTTGTTTTTGCAGCGCCGGGAGCCGAAGCTGGACCTTTTCGATCTCAAGCTTGCTGACGCCCGGATCCGCGATACGCAGAAACTGTTGATAATTTGCCATCGCGTCCATATATTCTTCAAGCTGATCATGGCAGATCGCCAAAAAATAAAATGCCGCCGCAATGCCGGGCTGATGATCGGCTAGCCATCGATATTCAGCCTTTGCCTCTTCGTACCGTTTCAACTGAAAAAGGCCGGTCGCGAGATTCGCACGGATGGTCGAATTATCGGGGGCGAACCGTTCAAGTTTTTGCAGTAGGGAAACGGCATCCTCAAAACGGCGTGCCTGCAGCAGGGCGGCGCCATAACCGGTAGCGTGATCTATATTCTGCGGCTCGGCCTCAGCCGCCCGACGGCAGTAATCGAGCGCCCGGGCGGCATCGGATACCCGCAAAGCACCGCACAGCCGCCCGAGAACGGCGCCGTTCTTAGGATCATTTTCCAGGAGCTTTTCGAGTGCCACCGGATCGGTCGAGGTCGATGCCCGGATCGCGTCACGCAGAGCTTCTGCCTCAGGGCCAGTGGTCTTTGCCCCGTCGAGGAGAGCCAGGGCTTCTTTTGCATTACCTTTCGCGGCGAGAATGCGGGCCTTCATTATCGTCAAATTCGATGACGCCGGCGCCGCTCGTTCCAGACGGACAAGATATGATTCGGCCGCCTGCGGGTCGTTTACGGTAAGGGCGATGTTCACACTCTCTGTTAAGGCAAATACATTCTTAGGATCGCCCTCGAGCGCCTTTGCAATGCTCGCTCGGGAACCAGCCCGGTCGCCGAGCGCATTCTCGAGAGCGGCACGGGCGGCCCAGATAGACGCGGGGATGCGGGCTTTTCCCGTCAAGTCCTTTATCGTCGCAAGCAGCGGACCGAGAACGTCGGGACCGACTTTTGTTCTGATCCGAAGTTCGGTCAATGCCGAGTACGCCGGAAAATTCAAGTTATTCAGCTCGATGGCTTTTTCGAGCAGCTTTTCGGCCTCATCATAATGTCGGACGTCGACAAGCAGCGCGCCAAGAGACGCGAGTGCGGGCGACCAGTCTTCGCGAAGTGCCACCGCACGGCGAAGCGCCTTTTCAGCGTCGTCTTTTTTGCCCTGGCTTAGATACGCATTGGCGAGTTGAAGCTCGGCTTCGGGAAATTGGGGAATGATCGTCAGTGCCTTTTGATAGCCGGCGATCGCCTTGTCGAGCTCGCCCTTTTCGTGAGCATCCTGTGCCTGATTGAAAAGTGCTATCGCCTCGCCCGATCTGTCGTCCGAGTCCTCTTGTGCGACGACGGAAAAAGCGGCAGCCGCGATCGCGGCCGCTATTAATACCATCCGGAGAACCTGTCCTGCGATCGGGATCTGCCTGCTGCGGATTGAAGGGTAAAAGGTCATTAGGATCGCTGTCATTTTATCATCGAAGCGTAGGAAAAGTTAAACGTTTTGGAGACACGCCGCAATAAATATCGATCTCACTCGTTTGCTTAAGCCAAATGCGTAAGCTAAGATTTTTGATAGTTTATAGCCCGTGCTTTTACGGCGTTTTCAGCTGGAAAATGAGTCTAGAACAGCAAAGTGGCGGTGCCACAGCCACGCAGCAAACCGCCGCCGAAAAAGAACAGGACCTTCGCCGTAGGATGCGTGAAATGCCCGGTGTGTTGGTAGCGTATTCGGGCGGCGTCGACAGCACGTATCTCGCTTTCATTGTCTCGCAGGAACTGCCGGGCAAAAGCCGCTGTGTGCTCGGTCTTTCGCCGAGCGTCTCGGAATATCAGCGAAATGCTGCTCTCAGGAATGCCGAAGACCTCCGGCTGCCGCTGCAGCTGATCGAGACCGGCGAGTTAAACGATCCATCGTACAAAGCCAACCCGAAAGATCGCTGTTATTTCTGCAAATCGGAACTTTATTCCCAACTAAAAAAGATCGCATTGGAAAACGGTATTGCCAATATCGTCGACGGAACGAATGCCGATGACCTGACCGATCACCGGCCGGGCCGGGCCGCGGCTGTCGAAAATAATGTCATTAGCCCGCTTGCCGATGCCGGCTTCTCTAAGGCTGAGATACGAACGCAAAGCAGGATCCATGGCCTCGAGGGCTGGGACAAGCCGGCCAGCCCGTGTCTGTCGTCGCGTATAGCGTACGGCGTGCCCGTAACGATCGAGCGGCTGAGTCAAATCGAAAAAGGCGAAGACTTCCTGAGGTCCGAGGGCTTTTCAGAATTTCGCGTTCGCGTACACGGCGATCTTGCGCGACTCGAGATCGCCCGTTCCGAAATGGATAGAATTTTCGATCTTGAAGCGGCGGGAAAACTGGAAAAGGTTTTTCGCTCACTCGGGTTTCGGTACGTCACGCTCGATCTAAAGGGATTCAGGTCGGGGGCGATGAATGAAACAGTTATATAAAAAATACATCACAAGATACTTGGAGATTTCACTAAGATGGCAAATCCGATGGCAGATGAAATGAGGCGCTTCAAAGGCAGCGATGAAAAAAATCCTTTTGAAGCAATGAGCGAGCGCTTTGACCGGGCGGCTCAGCTTCTGGGGCTTGACCCTGACCTCTATGCCGTGATGCGTGTTCCCAGCCGGGAGATAAAAGTTTACATTCCTGTCCGGATGGACAGCGGGCATTTAGAAGTGTTCGAGGGTTTTCGCGTCCAGCACAATTTTGCCCGCGGGCCGGCAAAAGGCGGGATCCGCTATGCGCCGGACGTCTCGCTTGACGAGGTCAAAGCTCTTTCTGCCTGGATGACATGGAAATGCGCGGTCGTCAACGTTCCATTCGGCGGCGGAAAAGGCGGCATTATCTGCAATCCGGTCCAGATGTCACTTGGCGAGCTCGAACGAATGACCCGTCGATACACGGCCGAGCTGATCGATTTTATTGGCCCGGACAAAGATGTACCGGCGCCTGACATGAACACCAACGAACAGACGATGGCCTGGATCATGGACACGTACTCGATGCATGCCCGGCATACCGTGACGGCCGTTGTAACCGGAAAGCCGGTCGCGTTGGGCGGTTCTCTCGGGCGCCGCGAGGCGACCGGCCGCGGGGTGATGTTCACTGTAAACGAAGCGATCAAGCGGTTTGATCTAACACCGGAGCAAACATCGGTGGTCGTTCAGGGCTCGGGCAACGTTGGCGGGATCGGCGCTCAGTTGATGCACGAGCACGGCTATAAGGTAACGGCGATCGCCGATATTGGTGGCGGCATTTATAACGCTAAGGGACTGAACGTTCCCGAGGTACTTGATTATTTGCAGAAAAACCGGTCTTTTGAGGGATATACCGAGGCCGATGCCGTCGGCAATAAAGAGTTGCTGGAGCTCGAATGCGACGTACTCACGCCGTGCGCCACCGAGAACCAGATCACCTCGGAAAACGCCGACCGAATAAAATGCAAGATCCTGGCTGAGGGCGCCAATGGTCCGACAACGCCGAAGGCCGACAAAATATTGCACGATAAGGGAATTTTCGTTATTCCCGACATTTTGTGCAATGCGGGCGGCGTTACGGTATCGTACTTTGAATGGGTACAGGACCGCATGGGTTATTTTTGGCAGGAGAGCCAGGTCAACGAAAGGCTCGAGGACAAAATGGTCGCGAGCTTTAACGAATTGTGCCATTATGCAGAGAAGCATGACGTAGATACCCGAACGGCCGCTTATATGCTTGCTATCGACCGCGTCGCGTTCGACACAAGGATGCGTGGCATATATGCTTAAGAAAAAAATGCGTTCAGTTAAATTTGCTTGATTTTGCCAGAAAGTTGCGATAAGGTTTTAGCAAGGGAAGTGTTTGATGACAAAGATTTTGTAGACTTTTTATCAAACGTTTCCTAATAGATCGCAAGTATAGACTAATTTTTTCTCAATACTCGTCCGGAATTTGCCGAACAAGATGGCAGACAATGGTGGGTGTATGTAATAATTGCGTAGACTATTTAAATATTAGAAATTCTTTGTTTTCTGTATTTTATAGCTACAATTTGAAATTTAATTTTTTAATTTCGGCGGAGGAATATGATGAAACTCGCGTACAGAGTGTATATCGTGACGCTGATCTTGTTGACTTTGGTTTTTGCGGCTGCTGCGCAAACGACGACAACGACCAATCCTAGTAACGCAAGATCGGCAAAGGACGACAGAAACATTGCACCGACTGTCGGTACGGGCGGTCCGGTCGGCGGTCCGACAGGGCTTTTTACCGTATACGACGGACAAACCCTGAGACGGGGGGAATTTACGTTC
>JBDTMQ010000115.1:0-3142 GCA_039934155.1 Acidobacteriota bacterium
AGGCGACCCGCGAACTCTCGATCGAACTAACCGCGCGGATGCTGTTATTGGCCGGCGTTGCCGCCAGCATCGAAACGGCGCGAAGCTGTGTGACCGAAAAGCTGGAAAGTGGCGAGGCCCTTGAAAAATTCAGGCAAAATGTTGAGCTTCAGGGCGGCGATCCGCGGATCTGCGACGATCCGTCGATGCTCCTTCAGTTAGATCTCGTCGAACACGCCATCCTGAGCAGCGGAAATGGTTTTGTAAGCGAGATCGACACCCTGGCGATCGGCAACGCGATCGTCGAGATCGGCGGCGGTCGGACGCGTGCTGAGGATCTGATCGATTCGGGGGTCGGTTACTCAGCAAGTGTTGTGACGGGCGACGCGGTCGAAAAGGGAACACTTCTCGGCATCCTTTATTGCCGGTCGGACATCCAAGCAAAAAGGATCGGAGAAAAGCTTGTCGCAGCCTATACGATAGTGAGTGAAAATGTGCAGCCGCTGGATCTGATCAAGGCTGTAATAGGTGCTGAATGAGAATTAGAAACATAGCTATTCTTGGTTTGATCTGTGCGATCGCCCTCGGGCTTTCGGCCTGCGGAACGACTACAGCCGCCAGGCGCGAAGGCTGTAGGATAAAGGTCGGCATCGTCTTCGACATCGGCGGTAAGAATGACCGTTCATTCAATGCGGCAGCATGGGACGGCGTGCGGCGTGCTGAAAACGATCTCGATATTTGTCTCTATGATGTCGAACCCGGTAACCCGACCTCGATCGAGCCCTCAATGCGCGCCTTTGCCGAGAAAAATTTTGACCTGATCATCGGCGTCGGTTTTGCACAGGGACCGATCATGCAAAAGGTCGCGACCGATTACCCGGATATCAAATTCGCGATCGTCGACGGCGTGATATTCGAGGCGGACGGAAAGACACCAAAAAGCAACGTCGCCTCGCTCGTCTTTCGCGAACACGAGGGTTCATATCTGGTCGGGATGATCGCGGCTTCGAAATCCAAGACCGGTGTACTCGGGTTTCTCGGTGGAATGGACATCCCGCTGATACATAAATTCGAAACGGGATACGAGGAAGGAGCCCGGTCGGTCAACCCCAAAGTAACCATTATTCCGAACTATGTTGGCGTGACGGATGGCGCATGGAACAATCCCGGGAAAGGAAAAGAGCTTGCCCTTGCACAGATCGAAAAAGGTGCGGACGTGATCTTTACGGCCGCCGGAAACTCTGGGCTGGGAGTTTTCGATGCGGTGGAACAATACGGGAAAAACCCGCAAGGGGAAGCGAACAAATTTGTTATCGGCGTAGATTCTAACCAGAACGGTGTCAAACCCGGGTTCGTGCTCACGTCGATGGTAAAGCGGGTCGACAATGCCGTTTACGACGTGGTACAAGAGGTGCTCGACGGAAAATTTCAGGGTGGATTCCATGTTTTTGGACTGGATAAAGACGGCGTCGCTTATGCGATGGACGATAATAACAAGGCGCTTATACCGCCGGATGTTATAAACAAAGTGGAAAAAGCCAAGGCCGAGATCGTCGCCGGTGAGATCACCGTAACCGACGCGATGGCAAAATAAACGCTCGAATAAACGAGATCGACCATGCTGGAGTTAAGGAACATTACGAAAACATTCGGCAGCGTTGTTGCTAACAACGACGTCTCGCTGACCGTCCACAAAGGAACGATCCATGCCATTGTCGGCGAGAACGGTGCGGGCAAATCGACGATCATGCGCATCGCCTACGGCTTTTACAATGCCGACAGCGGCGAGATTCTCATCGATGGTCAGACGGTAAATATCCGAAATCCGCATGACGCCATCGCGCACGGCATAGGGATGGTGCACCAGCACTTTATGCTGGTCGAAAATATGACCGTCGCCGAGAATATCATTCTCGGTGCCGAAACCGGATCGGCGGCGAATCTCGACCTGGACCGCGCGAATCGTGAAATCAAAGCGCTCTCTGATGAACTAAAACTCGGCGTTGTTCCGACGGCGTATATCGAAGACCTTTCGGTCGGGCAACAGCAGCGTGTCGAGCTTTTAAAGGCTCTCTACCGCAATGCTGACCTTTTGATACTGGACGAACCGACGGCCGTTCTTTCGCCGCAGGAAGTACAAGAATTCTTTTCGATCCTGCGCCGAATGAAAGAGCAGGGAAAAACGATAATCATAATCACTCACAAACTGGAAGAGGTCCTCGCGATCTCAGACGAAGTAACGGTCATGCGTGACGGCCGCGCGGTCGGAAATGTGAGAACGGCTGAAACCAGTGCTAAAGATCTCGCAAGAATGATCGTCGGCCGCGACGTTTTGCTTCGGGTCGAAAAGGACAATGCGCGACCGGCGGGCGAGGTGCTCCAGGTCATATCCTTAAGAGTGATCGGAAAGCACGGTTTAGCGGTGGACGACGCCTCGTTTCAGGTACGGGCCGGCGAGATCGTCGGGATCGCCGGTATCGAGGGTAATGGTCAAACGGAGCTGATCGAGGCGATCGCCGGTCTGACAAAGTCCGAGTCTGGCAATGTCATTTTTGATGGAAGGGACATTACTAACGCGTCGGCCAGACAGGTCAAAGAAGCAGGGATCGCACACATTCCCGAGGACCGGCAAAAACGCGGTCTGCTGCTTAATTTCGATCTGGCGGAGAATGCGATCCTCGGTATCCATTATCGTCAGCCGATGGCCTCGGGCTTCGGATTTATGAACGGTACGGCGATCAAGGAGCGCGCCGACGAGATCATACGCGACTTTGACGTGCGGCCGCCTATAGCATCGCTCGCCTCTAAATCACTCTCAGGCGGCAACCAGCAAAAGCTGATCATCGGACGGGAATTTGAGGTCGGACCAAAACTGCTGCTCGTTTCACAGCCCACGCGCGGCGTTGATATCGGCGCCATCGAGTTCATACACAGGAAGTTGATCGAGTTTCGCGACGCCGGCAACGCCATCCTGCTTGTGTCGGCCGAGCTGGAAGAGGTTACGGCTCTTGCCGATCGGCTGCTTGTAATGCGGGAGGGCAAGATAGTCGGGCAGCTTGATCCGAAAATCGCGTCGGTCGATGAGATCGGCCTGTTAATGACGGGCGGGAAGGACCAATGAAACCAGTATTTACGGGAATCGCTCCGCAATTCGTCGTGCCTG
>JBDTMQ010000116.1:0-5175 GCA_039934155.1 Acidobacteriota bacterium
ACGAATGAAACGCGGTCGTGGTTTTCGAGACAGTAATCGATCGCCGCGTCATAGTCGGCATCGGTCGCGGCCTTGTTCTCGTGGATCGGAGACGGCAGGCCCAACTCCTCGGCACGCGCCCGCTCTTTTTCCATGTAAGCGCCGCGAACGAGTTTGACGCCGAGAATGTATCCGCCGGCCTTTGCACGCTTTCGCGCGTTATGCAGGAACTGCAGGCGGTCGGTGCGGTACATTTGCAGGGTATTAAAAACGATGGGCGCCTCGTGGTTGTAGCGTTCCATCATTTCTTCGGCGATGCGGTCGATCGCGTCCTGTATCCAGGTCTCTTCGGCATCGATGAAGACGGGCTGGCTCAGATCATAGGCGAGCTCACAGATCTCGCCAATCCGGGAATGTATACGCTCGCACTTAGCCTGGCTTTTGGCGTCGAGTTTCTTTCGGCAGCTCATTCGTTCAAGCGTTCCGAGCGGAGCAATCCCTGAAACCTTGAATACGGCGAAAGGAATTGCCGGGTCGTCTTTTGCACGCTCGATCGTGCGCATGATCTCGTTCTTGGTGTTGTCAAAATCGGTCTCAGCCGATTTTCCCTCGACGGAATAATCGAGGATCGTCCCGATATGAGAGTGGTCGAGCTGGCGAATAACAAGTTGGCACTCATCGATCGTTTCGCCGCCGCAGAATTGCTCGAAGATCGTCGACCTGATCAAGCCTTTGACCGGCAAACCGATCGCTAGGGCGAACTTTGCCGTCCGCGATCCGAGCGCGTTGAGAAAGGGAGAGTTGAGTAACGTAAAAAGCCTGTACTTTTCTTTAAGATCGGCGTCGGTCTTGTCTGCAAAGGCCGTAGCCGTGTCGGTTAGATCGAGATGGAATTCGCTCATAAACGAAAGTCGGAACGCCCTACCGGGCGCAAAAGGAAAGATTAGTAAAAGGAAAGCTATTTGTAAAATTGTCGGGCGGCGGCTTTTACTCTATCATTGAGGTTTTCCCGGCCGGACGCTCTGCCGGGCTTAGAAACATTGAATACGGCGTCTAAAACTATGAGCAAAGGACTTCCTAAACGAAGCGAGAATTATTCGGAGTGGTACAACGAGATCGTCAAGCGTGCCGACCTGGCCGAGAATTCGGCCGTACGCGGCTGTATGGTGATCAAGCCGTACGGATTTGCGATCTGGGAAAAAATGCAGCGGGCGCTCGACGATATGTTCAAAGCGACGGGTCACCAGAATGCATACTTCCCTCTCTTTGTGCCGAAGTCGTTTCTCGAGCTGGAAGAAGAGCACGCCGAGGGCTTTGCAAAAGAATGCGCGGTCGTTACGCACTATCGTCTGAAGGCGAATCCCGATGGCAAAGGGCTGATCGTCGATCCGACTGCAAAGCTCGAAGAGGAATTGATAATCCGTCCGACGTCAGAGACCGTGATCTGGAACGCCTATAAAAATTGGATCCAGTCGTGGCGCGATCTGCCGCTGTTGATCAACCAGTGGGCAAACGTCGTGCGCTGGGAAATGCGGACCAGGATCTTTCTTAGGACGACGGAGTTTCTCTGGCAGGAAGGCCATACAGCACACGCGACCGAACAGGAAGCCGTCGAAGAGACGACCCGTATGCTCGACGTTTACACAGATTTTGTCGAGAATTGGATGGCGCTGCCCGTCATCCAGGGCGTAAAGACCGCGAGCGAGCGATTTGCCGGAGCCGTCGATACATACTGTATCGAAGGGCTGATGCAGGACGGCCGCGCGCTGCAGTGCGGCACATCGCACTTTCTGGGCCAAAATTTTTCGAGATCGTTTGATGTAAAATTCGTCAATAAAGAGAATCAGCTCGAATACCCGTGGGCGACGAGCTGGGGCGTTTCGACGCGTTTGATGGGCGCCCTGATCATGGCTCATTCTGACGACAACGGTCTTGTTCTGCCGCCGAAACTCGCCCCGATACAGGTCGTCATTGTCCCGATCCATAAAACGCCGGAAGATCTCGCAAAGATCTCGGAGAAGGTCGATCCTTTAGTGGACGAGCTGAAGGCTGCCGGTATATCCGTAAAATATGATGACAGCGATCATCAGCGGTCGGGATGGAAGTTTGCCGAATATGAGTTGCGGGGTGTGCCGGTGCGGGTGGGGATCGGCATGCGCGACCTAGAGAATGGCACGGTCGAGGTCGCCCGCCGCGATACACTGACCAAGGAATCACGGCCGATCGGGAACATAGCCGCTTATATTTCCGCACTTCTCGAAGAGATCCAGGCGAGTATCGGCGAGCGTGCGCTTGAGTTTCGCGAATCGAATACTTTTAACGTCGACACGTGGGATGAATTCAAGGACCAGATCGAAAAGGGTGGGTTTATTCTCGCTCATTGGGACGGAACCGCCGAGACCGAGGAAAAGATCAAGGACGAGACCAAAGCGACGATCCGCTGCATCCCGCTGAACTCGATCGACGAGGCCGGAAAGTGTGTTTATTCGGGTAAGGAATCGCCGAAAAGGGTTTTGTTTGCACGGGCTTACTAGGCTGGGTCTGTTGCTGTCATTGCAAAAGAAAAGGAATGCGGAGATCGATTTTCCACATTCCTTTTCTATTTAAATTCGCCGGTCATTTCGCGATAATTGTTTTCTTTTTTCTCTGGGGCATTTGTATCCGCTGCCTCCGGCTTTTTCTTTTCGCTCATCGAGATACCAAAGACCTGCGGGTCGTTGATGAATTCGCCCAGGCGTTCGGGGCTGAAGGTTGCGCGAACGATCGCCGCTTGATCCTTGTCGATCGTGACCAGGGCGATCTTTACGCTCTTGCCGGCCTCTCTCATATACATATATTTCTGCTGCCCTTCGGCGGTGCGTAGCCGCAAGATCGAGCTCCAGCCATTGGTGAACGAGTGCTTCATTGCGGCCTGCATCTCGCGGTCAAGGGTCACACGCGAAAACTTTAGGTCCTTGAAAAGCGTGACGCTGAAGCTTTTCACGCCGGCCGGCCGAGCGACGGACACGGCGAAACGGGCCAGCCACAACAACGGGATCTTTACCTTTTTTGCACGATAGTTGGTCTTTAGATGTTGGACGATCGCTTCGTATTCGCTGGGTGTTTTGGGTTTCGCGGCCGACGTGGCGACGGCGAAGGCAGACGCTAAAACGATCGACGCGACAAACAGGTGTTTACATTTCAGCATCGCCGTTACTCCTTTTCATTTTTCGGCTGTTCCGGGATCTTTACTTCGTCTTTGTCGATGTCGATCTCGGGAATATTCATTTTGCCGCTGATCTCGATAAGAGATTCGATATCGATCGGGCCGATGATGTTGACGAGCGCAATACTTTTGGATTCTGAAATGACGACGGCGACACCGCTCATAATATCGCCGGTGAACATCGTGTAAACATCTACCTTTTGATTGTTCTTTTTGCTGCGAACATTCGCCAGCTTTTCCCAGCCCGGTGCGCTTAGCTGTGAACGGATCTCATCGACATCGGAAATGTTGTATTCATTCTCATTCTGAAAACGATAGACGCGAACGTAGATGCCTTTCAAACCGCTGATCGCCTCGCCTGCCTTTTTAGCGTTCGGGTCATTGACCTTGACTGTGACACGCTTGGCGAGCTCGAGCAGCTTGCCGTCTATATTGACCTCGACGAAATCACTGGCACGGCTTTCGAGTGCATTAAGGCGGTCAAAATTTATGCGGGCGTCCTGTGCGGAGGCGGCCGACACGCCCATGACGACCAAGATAAAGACGGCGAGCCTGGGTAAAACTTTGTTGAATGAAGTCATATTAAATCTCCTTTTGATCTAGCGTCTGCTGCTGGCGTTTTCTTTTCCGTTCACGGCGTCCTTCACGATCTTGAGCCTGGAACCCGAGATCGATAATGCGAGCATCAACTGGTCGTAGGCGTAGCGCTCTTTCTTTGACAGTCCCGCGAAAGTGGTCAGTGCTTGTGGGTTGCCGAGACTTCGCCGCTTCGGGCGGACGCGGGTCGCTCGCGCCGTTAGGATCTGGCCCGCCGATGTCGATTGTCTTCTCGATGCCGGCCGCGGCGCGGCCGGCTCAGGACGTATTTTTATATCGGGCACAGGTACTGTCGGAGTCTCAGTTTTGATCTCGGGTGCAGCGATGAAAGTGACCTGAGATCTTTCGGTGCTGTCGGTCGTCGACCTGAAAAAGATCACTCCGGCAAAAACCAGCACAGTCAGGGCCGGCAGAGCGAAGGCGAAGGACCAACGCCAGTTGAAACTTCGTTTCGTTTCTTCGACTATTCCGATCGCCGGCAGGGGCGGCGGATCAGAACAGTGATACCGAAAGGCTGCGAGCTTTTCTTCGATCTGCTTGATCTCGCGATCTTCGCCCGACCTGTTGAATAGATATTCGTCGTTCATTTTCGACCTCCGCCGATACCCAGCTTTTTCCGGAGCAGCTCCATACCGCGGTGCAGGTTTACCCTGACGGATTCAGGTTTCAAGCCCGTCTGTTCTGCTATCTCGTTGCCTGTCAGTCCTTCGACCAATCGCAGGACCATGGTTTCCCTGTATGCCGCTGGAAGCGCGCGAATGGCATTCAAAACTTCCCTCGCCTCCGCATTTGGGCTCGACTTTCCGTGTATTTCATCCGACAGCTCTTCCGTTGGCCGTGCGCGCCGGTAAAACTCGGCCGCTCGGTTACGTGCGATCGCCGTCAGCCAGGCACTGACCAGACGCTTTTCTCTCAGCGTGTGCAGGCTGTTGTACGCGGCAAGAAACACTTCCTGCACAATATCCTGGACATCGTCCTGCGGCACGCGGGCCAAAACTACGCCGTGGACCAGAGGCGCGAACATACGATAGATCTCGCCGAAAGCCTCTTTGTCACCGGCGCGAAACCGTTCGACGAGCTGAACTTCAACGCGGTCATTCGCGGACGCTGTCGCGGCCGCGGAATTGAACAAAAACATTTTTCGGGCGATCTCACTGTCGGACATTATTTGGCCTTAGAGTCGAATAGAGCGGGAGAGCCCGGGGAGAATCCGTTTACAACCGCGGCGCGAATACCGGTGTTTTGATAACGTGCCGTTAATATAGACGATCCTTGAGGAGAATTGTTAACAACAAAAGTTTTTGTCTGCTCAGATCAAATAGGAGAGTCTATTTATACTGGGAACGCTTGCGATCTGCAAAACAGCCGGTGTCGATCTCAAACATATTAGTGAA
>JBDTMQ010000117.1:0-4294 GCA_039934155.1 Acidobacteriota bacterium
CGGCCTCAATGATTTCGGCGGCTTGATGCAACGAATAACGGATTTATCGACCTCCGCGGAAAAGAAGTAATCCGGCTGAAGTTTGAAAATGTTGGACGGTTTTCCTTTGGCTTAGCCGCTGTATTCTTGAATGGAAAGATTGGCTACATCGACAAACTCGGAAATTTTGTCATTAAACCAATATTTGACGAGACTGCCGGCGGAAGATGGTCGGATTTTGAGGGAGTTGGACGGTAGGTTTTCCGAATTTTGCTATCTATTTGACGGTTATGATACCAAGAGTAAAGATCACCCCCGAAGCCTCAGCGGTCGTTGAGCAGCTTCGCGACAAAAATGGCGAGTTGATGTTTCATCAGAGCGGCGGGTGTTGTGATGGGAGTTCGCCGATGTGTTATCAGAAGGGTGAGTTTATGGTCGGGTCGAGTGATGTTTGGCTGGGCGAGATCGCGGAGTGCGATTTTTTTATGGCGAAAGATCAGTTCGAATTCTGGCAGCACACTGAACTCACAATTGATGTAGTTCCCGGCCGCGGCGCAAGCTTTTCGCTGGAAATCCCGTTAGGGCTGAGGTTTGTGACGAAGTCGCGGGTGTTCAGCTATGAAGAATCGCAGAATCTGGTCGAAACTCATTCCGGCGATTTATTTGCGGAAGCTCGCGCGTGACCAAAGGCGTAGTTCGCCACGTGTCCATTACGCCGTTGCTAACGCGCGAGCCTCCGCATTTTTTTAATCACGTTATCGCTTAGGCGCGCGCGCGAGCGTCTGAATACTTATGAGCGACCAAAAGATCACAGTCTACGAAAAACCTACCTGAACGACGTGCCGTAATCTGGCTGGGCTGTTTCGTGAAAACGGCATCGAATACGACAGGGTCAACTACTTTAACGAATCTCTGGATGAAACGCGGCTGAGGTCGCTGGTCAAAAAACTCGGTATTCCTGCGTTCGGCCTTCTCCGCACAAAGGAAAAGGAATTCAAAGAGCTGAATTTTGATGGATCGACGCCAGAAAAAGAGATCTTCGCGGCGATCATCGCAAATCCCGGCCTGCTCAATCGTCCGATCGTCGAGGTCGGCGACCGTGCCGTCATTGCCCGACCGATCGAGAAAGCTCTCGACCTGATCAAAAACCCTGAATAAAAACCTGTTTAATAATGTCTTATCTGTGCTACACAATGATCCGCTGTCGGCACATCACCGTCGACCGGATCTTTGAAAATTTGGATGGATCACCTTCTCCCGGTGTCTCATGGCTAAACGCGCGATCGGCGGGACTCGCTTTCCGGCCGGTCGCCTGTAAAGCTAATTGGGTCAATAGATCGCTGCTGGTCACGAGGCCAAATCTCGCCGCTCAACAGTTTTTTGTTTTTTTTTGCCATCGGGCGGTCAAAACAGCCGGCTAAATTGTTTTATTTCAACGACTAGCCTGTCTCATTCCTCGGGTGAGACACCCGTGGGACACTCTGAGACAAAATGGCCGACTCCGTGATAAATTAGATGCTTCGATATGAGCTACACGAACGGAAACGGCAACGGGCACCGTCCCAAGCCTAAAAATGTTTTGGGCGGCGAATTGAAAAGCTGCTGCACAGATCCGATGACCGGATTTTACCGCGACGGATTCTGCCGTACAGGCCCCGACGATATCGGCCGGCATACGGTCTGCATTCTTGCGACCGACGAATTCCTCTCGTATTCAAAACAGGCTGGAAACGACCTGTCCACGCCGCGTCCCGAGTATGCGTTTCCCGGCCTCGTTGCGGGTGACAAATGGTGCCTGGTCGCGATGCGTTGGAAACAGGCTCTCGAGGCCGGCATGGCTCCGCAGGTCTTTCTTGAGTCGACGCACGAATCGACACTCGAAATGGTCGCTCTCGAACAGCTTCGTGAATACGCGGCCGACGAGTAGCCCGCTTTTATGCAAACGGTAGATCAACTTCGGCATCTCTTCGAGTACGACGACTGGGCGACGCGGCGAACGATCGTGGCGCTTCGCACCGGCGCATCCGAACGATCGCTTCAGATCCTGGCCCACCTTCTAATAACAAAGCAGGAGTATTTTGAAAAATTATACGGAAAGGATTCGACGGGCTTCGATTTTTGGCCGCAAATGAATGTCGACCAGTGCAGCGAACTCGCACGCGCGACCGCCGAAAATTACGAGCGTCTGCTGGCGACATTCGATGACGAAGGCCTTGGCCTGATCGCCCGATACACAACGAGCGAGGGCATTCCGCAACAGAACGACTTCCGGGAAATGCTGACCCACATTCTTTTCCATTCGTCTATTCATCGCGGAAATATTATCCTGAAAATGCGCGAGGATGGCCTCGAACCGCCCAAGATCGATTACATAGTTTATCTGCGGGAAACCAGTTAAACCGATGTGCAGGTTTAAGCATTACCGCAAACCATAATGGAGCAGCAGCAACCCGAACAATTCACCTTTGATTTTCAGACCGAGCATGCGCAGATCGTGCCTGGCCCGGCTGACGAAATAAAGCTAAAGCTCGGCGAATTTGCCGGCCCGCTTGACCTGCTGCTGTTTCTCATAAAACAGGAACAGGCCAACATCTTTGACATTCCGATCGCGCGGATCACCGATGAATATCTTCGGTATATTCGGCTGATGAAAGGCCTCGATATTGCTCTCGCTGCCGATTTTGTCGTGATGACGGCCACGCTGATCGAGATAAAGTCAAAGATGCTGCTGCCGCGTGATCCAGCTGAAGCGGAAGGCGAGGAGATCGACGATCCGCGGAAAGAGTTGGTCGACCGACTGCTCGAATACGAAAAATTCAAAGCAGCATCGCAAATGCTTTATGAACGTGCCACGGTCGAGCAGGCGATCTTTTCCCGCGGCCGGATCGAAAGCGATGAAAACAACGCTGAGATAAACGCATCGGTCTTTGATATCCTGACCGTTTTTCAAAAGATCGTCGCCCGGCGTAAAGACGAAATAAAGATGGAGATCCATCGTGAAGAAGTTTCGCTGGCCGAGATGATCCGGAACTTGAAAAAGAGGATCGTCGAGTCAGCCGAGGTCAGCCTGAACCTCTTTTTCGAAGAAATGCAGACAAGGCGCGAGTTGGTGACCGCCTTCGTGGCCGTTCTTGAGATCGTCCGTACCGAAAGTGTTCGGCTTATTCAAAAGGTAACTTTCGGCGACATAATTCTACGTAAGGTTTGATGGAAGAGATCGTCGAACAAAAAACGCGAACATCAGCCGAACTCGTAGCCGTGGTCGAATCATTGATCTTTGTCGCAGACGAACCGATAACCATCAAACTGCTCGGTGACGTTCTCGATGAGGATACCGAGGATGTCAGTTCCGCCGTCGAAGAACTTCAGCGTGAATACGAAGCGCGAGAGAGCGGACTTCAAATACGCGAGATCGCCGGCGGCTGGCAGATCGCCACGCGGGCCGAGTTTCATGACGAGGTTCGACGGTTTCTGAAGACCCGGCCCTCAGCAAAACTCTCGCTCGCGTCCCTCGAAACACTTGCCGTGATCGCTTATAAACAGCCGGTGACCGTTCCTGAAATACTCGAGATACGCGGCGTGCAATCGGCATCAGCGATCAAAACCCTTTTAGAAAAACGGCTGATCGTTACCAAAGGTCATAAAGAAACGGTCGGCCGTCCTATGCAGTACGGAACATCGAAAGATTTCCTGATCCAGTTCGGGCTGATCGATCTCTCTGAGCTTCCATCGATCGAGGATTTTGAAGAATTTGCCGGTACCGCATTCGAGCAATGAACTTTTCCTCGCTTGCGACTGACATATGAAAGAACGACTTCAAAAATTGATCGCACAGGCCGGTATCGCTTCACGACGTGCGGCCGAAGATCTGATCAGCCGCGGCGAGGTCTCTGTCAACGGCGCTGTAGTGACCGAGTTGGGCACGAAGGCTGATCCAGAAACGGACCACATCAAGGTCAGCGGTAAACTGATCAACAGCAAGCTTGAGAGCCGTAAAAATTTATATCTGCTGGTGAATAAACCCAAAGGCTATCTGTCAAGCGCTTCTGATCCGGAGGGTCGAAAACTTGTCGTCGATCTTGTAAAAGGATTCGGACGCCTTCATCCAGTTGGGCGTCTCGACTTTAATACCGAAGGCTTGATCATCTTGACGAATGACGGCGAATTCACGAATAAGGTCGCTTCGTCGAAAAAGGTCCCAAAGGTGTATCAGGTAAAAGTGAAAGGTCTGCCGTCGAATGTCGCTGTAAATAAGCTGCGACGCGGCGTTCGGCTTGTGGACGAACCGTCGCCAGGGCCGTCCGCCGACCCGGGG
>JBDTMQ010000118.1:0-1925 GCA_039934155.1 Acidobacteriota bacterium
ACCCCGAATAATCCGAAATGATCGAGCACGAGCGTCACGAGCATCTGTCCGGCGATTATTAAACTGAAACTAAGGGCGACACCCAGCCTCGGTACCAGGATGATCGACGACGTGACGAAAAATGCGCCCATTAATCCGCCGATCCAAACTATCGGCGGCGCGCTTTTTGCCGACGCCAGGTTGCCAAGTGGGATCCCGGCGGCCACTACATAAATTAGCAGGCCCAGGGTGCCGACGAAAAATGAAACTAGGGCAGCGAGGATCGGGCTGTCGACGGCCGACGCGAGTTTGTTATTGATGGCCGCCTGTGTCGGCATCATCGTACCGGCAATGACCGCCAGAAGTAGGAAGAAATATGTATTCGACATTTTTCGATCGATCGCTTGGCAACGCTAATATTTGGTCTTGTCCGGCTTCATCTTCCAAAGTTCAAAAACCTTGAGCGATCCTTCCCGCATCAGTCCCGCCATTTTCAGATTCCGCTCGCCCGGCGGTTTCTCTAATTCGTCGTAAAAATATTCGTCATCAAATCCTGCCGCGGCGGCGTCCTCGCGGGTTGCGGCGGCAAACAATCCCGACAGCCGCGACCAGTAGATCGCACCGAGACACATCGGGCACGGTTCACAGGACGTGTAAAGCACGCAGCCCTCGAGACTAAATGTTTTCAGAGTCTCACACGCCGCCCTTATTGCGACGATCTCGGCATGCGCGGTCGGGTCGTTGGCGGACGTAACCTTGTTGCTGCCTTCGCCGACTATCTGGCCGTCCTTAACGATCACGCAGCCAAAGGGCCCGCCCCGGTTCGCCTTCACACCCTCGCGAGCGAGCTCGATCGCCCGCGTCATGAACCGTTTATCAGTGTCGCTCATCTGTCTATTTTGGTTTCAGTTTGATCTCGAAAAGCTTTTTCCAATTCTTGCCGGTGACAAAGATCCTGTTCGCAGCCGCGTCGAAAGCAATGCCGTTGAGAGTGTTCTCGGATTTTTCTGGGCCGCTTTGGTCATCGGGCGAGATATTACCCAGGTTGATCCAGCCGAGCAGGCTGCCGGAATTCGGATCGATCCGCGCAATGTAATTCGGCTTGCCAATCTCCTCGGAATGCCAGACATTCGACCAGATCTCGCCATTCACATATTCGAGTTCGTTGAGCTTCATCAATGGCCGACCCGAATCATCCTTTACCACGATCGTTCTTACGGTCTGCAGGGATTCAGGGTCCAGAACGCGAATAATGTGTGTGCCGTCGCTGAGGAACAGATTCGACGCGTCGTTGGTCAATCCCCAGCCTTCGCCGGCGTACCTGAATTCCCGCAGCAGCTTAAAATCCGACAAATTGTAGACCCAGCCTGTCCGGTTCCGCCACGACAACTGGTAAACATTGTCACCCATGATAGCTATCCCTTCGGCAAAAACATCGCGGGGAAGCGGGTATTTTTGCAGGACCTTGCCGGTCTCTAACTCGACCTTTCTGAGCGTCGATTCGCCTTCTTCGCCGGTGCTTTCATAGAGAAAGCCGTCGCGGTAGACGAGGCCCTGTGTGAAGGCGTTCGGATCGTGAGGATAAGTTTTGACGATCTCGTAGGTCGAAATGGGAAGCGGCTCGTGTGTCTTTTTATTGACGTTGTTCTGATTCACTGCGGAGTTGTTGGCTGCACCGCCGCAGCCGGCAGCCAGAACGAAGATGACAAGTACCAAATAAAGTCGCATATGTCGCGTGAAACCTATTTTTTCATTGCGAGATCGATCGCGTCACGAAACCCTTGGGTCGATATTCGGTATACCCGGATGCCGTTTACAAATATTGTCGGGGTGCCGCCGGCTCCATAGCCTTTGCCGTCGGCGATATCCTTATTGATCTCAGCGGCCGATCTTTCGCTGTTAAAGTCTATCTCAAACTGTTTTACATTCAAACCAAGCTGTTCGGC
>JBDTMQ010000119.1:0-22464 GCA_039934155.1 Acidobacteriota bacterium
ATGAGCCCGCCGACATGAGAGCGATGGGATTTGAATACGTGGGAGTTGGGAGATAATTGAAGCATCGGCGGATAGGGCTCGGGTGCGTTCTGTCCGCCGCTGCGACGAGCAGACGATTTGCAAAGATCAATGTCATTGAATACCAGAGTGCTTGTAACCGGCGGGGCCGGTTTTATTGGGTCGAATTTGGCCGGCGAGCTAATCCGTCAGGGATCGGACGTTCGCATTCTCGACAATCTGATCACCGGCTTTCGCGAAAATCTGGATGAGATCCAAGGCTCGTTCGATTTTATCGAAGGCGATCTCAACGATCCCGCGGCGCTCGAAAGAGCGGTCAACGGCGTCGAGATCATTTTTCATCAGGCTGCCCTTCCGAGCGTTCCGCGATCGGTCGACGACCCTGCTGAAACGCACGAAGCATGTGTCAATGGTACCTTTCGCTTGCTGACAAAAGCCAAGGATTCAGGCGTTAGACGCGTCATCTATGCCGCATCAAGTTCAGCCTATGGCGATCAGGAAACGCTGCCAAAGGTTGAGACGATGCCGCCCGATCCGCTGTCGCCGTATGCCGTTGCAAAACTTACAGGCGAATATTATTGCCGTGTTTTCACAAAGGTCTATGGCCTCGAAACATTCGCCCTTCGGTATTTTAATGTATTCGGGCCAAGGCAAAATCCGTCGTCGCAATACTCTGGCGTCATATCGAGATTCATCGATGCTTTGATGCGGAGCAACGCCCCCGTCATATTCGGCGACGGCGAGCAATCACGCGATTTTACCTATATTGATAATGTTGTGAACGCGAATATCAACGCGGCCACGGCTAAGAGCGGCATCGGCGAGGTGATGAATGTCGCGAACGGCGAACGGGTCTCACTAAACGAATTGCTTACTGTCCTTAAGAAGATCGTTGGAAATACGACGATCGATGTAGAGTATAAACCTGAGCGAAAGGGCGACGTAAAGCACTCTCAGGCTGATAACGCCCGTGCCGTCGAACATCTCGGATACAAAAAGATCGTCGGGCTGGATGAAGGCCTCGTCCGGACGATCGATTGGTGGAAAAACAGCCGCTTCGCCAAATAGTGGCTGGGCGAGTACTTAAACCGTAAACAATGTATTCGGAACGACCGTGTTGACCGTGATCTCTTTGGCCTTAAAGTTAGCGTATACGGTCATTTGTTCCATATCGAAACGCTGCACGTATTTTTCGGGAACGACGATCCCCTCAACGATCCTGAATTTGTCGATCTCAACCGAGGTCGTTACGGTCCGTCCCTCGATCACATAATTGGCGTCATAGGCTTTTATCTGATCCGTCTTTTCGTCCAGATAAAAATCGGTAAGAAATCCTTCCGGCGAAGTTACACGAAACCCCTTTCGCTTGCGTTTTTCAGCCGGCAGCTCGGTCACGATAAATCCCGTGTCGCCGATCCTTGCCAGAAGCGGAAAGCCGAGGCGGTTGAGCGGGGGCAGCATAAATCCGCCGCGGATAGTGGATGAGGTCGTTACTCCGTCGAATGCCTGCTTTAACGGCTGGAACGGATTGTTGATCTCGATGCGGTATTTATCGCCTGCAAAGATCGTGATAAATGTCGCCGGTATCGCCTGTGGCACGCCGGACATCGTCACGTCGACCGAACCCGCTATAACAAGCGTGCCCATCGCTTTCAACTTGCTGCCCCCGTGAGCTTTGACGGTGCGGTCAGCGAGTGCTCTGACAGCGGCAAATTTTTCACCGGCGGGGTCGCTTTTCACTGTGCCTTTGACTGCCTGGGCTGTCGCAAAACCGCTGGCAACCGCTATGAATATCAAAATCGTAAAGTATCGAAACATAGAATTCCTCGCAAAAAATGGAAGACGGATCGATGCGATCGATCCGCCTTCTTACACTACACCAAACAGGGATTCACTACCAATTAAAACGAAGCTGTAATTCCACGCGACGATTGGCCGAACCGCCCCCGCCGCCGCCGCCGAATCCGCCAAAACCACCGCTTGTCGAAGTTGACTGGCCAAATCGGCTCGAGCTCAGATTGCCTACCGGCGAGCCAAAGTTCACGCGATTAAAAAGATTATTAAAATTCAGTCCGACGCTGAGGTTATACGGCTTGCGTCCCTCACCGCCGAAACCGCCACCACCACCGCCGCCTCGTCCACCGCCACCGCCGCCGGGCCTGCGTCCGCCGCCGCCTATTCCCGGGATCCCGCCGCCCTGACGTCCAGGACCGCCTTGCCCTCCGTTTGTCACAGCCGCCTGCTGCGGCGAGCTGCCAAAGCCGAAATTTTTCCTCAGCGATAAATTGACCGAGAAGTACCCGGGGCCCTGGCCGAAATTACGCGGGATCACTGTGTTCGGATCTTCGTTCGCCACGTCGCAATATGTCGACGTGATTCCCAGCTCGGTACAGCGTGCCGCCAGCTGGCCGAATGTCGGCCGTTCGAGAAACTGCAGGTCGCCGTTCAGATCGATGCCGCGTGTTATGTTGAACGGCCGGCCGGAGCTCGCAATTATGAATGGGTTTGCGGTGACGCCCCACGGCAGGCCGATGCTGCCGCTGATCGTGAAGTTGTGGCGGATATCGAACGACGACCTTCCAAATTCATTTGACAGATCATAAGAATACGCCGGAAAGCTATTGGCTCCGTCCGAATCACCCTTTGCAAACCCGAGCCGATAGTTGCCGAAGATGCTGATCTTCGTGCTAAGAACCGAACGGAAGTTCACCATGAACTGATTCTGGGTCTGACGTCCGGTCGATTCATATTGATAAATGTTGCCTAGCGACGGATCGGGGCGAAGTGCGGAGCCGCAGTTGATCTGGGCCGGGCAAACGGGTGCGTTGATGTTACGGGCACGCAGCACATTCTCGGTCTTGGCCCCGATATAGTATAGCGACACCGTCGTCCGCATCGGCAGCTGCCGTTCGACGCCGAGCGCTATTTGATAAATGATCGGCGATCTTATCTCAGACGATATCGAACGGATCGTGTTCGACTGAGGCAGTGCCAAAAGTATCTGCTGTGCGGTCGGAACATTGGTCACACCATTTAGCGTAAAGACCGGTTGTGCGAGCAATGCCAGGGCCGCGGCCCGTCTGACAGGGTCTACTTCGTTAGCGCTGACGACCAGATTGATCTGTTCGCTGCCGTTAAATCGCTGCGCGGTCAGCGTCAAATTTTCGCTGAAGCGGTCATAAAACATTCCGAAGCCGCCGCGAACGACGGTCTTCGGCGCCCGTGCTCCGCCGGCGCCGGGCGACCAGGCAAACGAGAATCGCGGTGCAAAATTCGTGTTGTCGCTGATATTGGTCTGATTCTCATATCTCAGGCCAAAACTAAGCGTCAGTCCCTGATTTACGCGCCAGTCGTCGGTTACGAACAGCCCGTAATCCGTCCGCGAAACCGATTGCTCGGGTTCACCGGTCGTGATATTGAACTGCACCGGATCGAAACGCTGGCTCGGGTCGCCAAGGACAGCTCCGCGGTACTGATCGAGCGGGGTCAGGGCCGGCGTTACCACTACACAATTCGGCGGATTGACCGGAAAGCAGCCGAACGGGCTGCGTATCTCCTGCGTGCCCGGGAATGAGAACGACCCGCCGAAATTATTTTCAGAGCGATCCGTCAGATTCGTACTTCGAAGCCTGATCCCGAATTTGAGGCCGTGCTGCGAACGCGAGCCCCACGACGTCGTCGTATAATTCTGCAATTCCCAGTCGACCGATTTATTAAAGCTCAAACCTGTCTGCGAACCGCCGCCCGTAAAGGCATCGGGCACGCTGATCGTCGGTATCGAATTGTCGCCGATCGTGTTGCGCTTGTCATATTCGAATGAGAACCGGGTTTCGTTGATCGTTGTTGGGTTGATGATCATCGTTTCGGTCAGCCGCAATTCGTGGCCAAAATTGGTCGATTCCGAGGCCAGCGACGGAAGTCGCGTGCCGCCGATACCGCTGTTCTTGTTCGAACCGCGCTGATAGCTGTAACGCGCGACAAGCGTATTTTTGGCGTTGATCGCATAATCGAAACGCGGACTCAATGAGAACCGCCGGCTCGGCACGGTGAACTCGTTCTGGAACGGGATCGGATTGAAGGCTGGATCGAGAATGATCGCGTTGACGACCGCATTGTTGTCGACGTCGCGGTTATTGATATCCACGAAGAACGACGACTTTCCTTTTTGGATCGGGCCCGATACGTTGCCGCCGAATGCGCGCAGCTGGCTCGGTGCGCGGTTGGTCGAGAAAGGGTTTCGCGAATTCAGGCTTTCGTCGTTAAAATTAATGAACGCGCTGCCGCGCCATTTATCCGAACCGGGCTTGGTAAGGATCTCGATCCGTCCGAAACCGAGCCGGTCATATTCGGCCGAGAAAGGATTGTTATTTATCCTGATCTCTCTGATCGAATCTTTTGGTGGAAGCTGGCCGCCGGTAAAGCCGTCAATATAGATCTGTCCGCCGTTCGGACCCGCCGACGGACCGGCAAGCGCCTGGAGAGCAGCTTCGAGTTCGTCCGGATCGTCCGGCAAGGCTTCGAGGTCTTTTTCCTTTAATACGGTTGCGCTCGCGTTATTTGCCGGATCGGTCGAGACACCCGCGCTTTCACTGACCTCAACCTGCTCCTCGACGGCAGATACGGTAAGCGGCACGACCAATTCCTCGCGTTGACCCGCAGCGATCTCGACCTCGGTATTCTCATATAGTGCGAAATTTGGCGCGATCACTTTGACCGTGTATTTGCCCGGTGCCAGGCCGGTTATCGAAAATTCACCACGCTGGTTGCTGGTGGCCGTCTTTTCTTTACCGTCGGCACCGACCACCGTTATCGAGGCTCCGACAACGACCGCGCCCAGAGTATCCTGGACCTGACCGCCGAGGCTGCCTGCTTGCTGGGCCAGCGCCTGCGAGTTAAAGATGAACGCGAATATCGCGGTATACAAGCAAAATTGAATAAGCTTCTTCATGATTGATAAGTGTAAATTAAGATAAATAAAGCAGAAACACATTAAAAACAAGTGTGTTTCAATGTTGTAAAACTATCTTACGGGAATGAAAGCCCGTCAAGTCCCGGAATGTCGAGACTCGGTGCGCTCTGACCGCGTCGTCCCGCGGCAGACTGTTGTGCCTGTGCGGCGCGAAGGAACGGTTCAACGCCGGCCAAAAGCTTGATCGCAGTGATGCGTTCGGGGCTCATTGATTTGGAACTCGAGACAGCGATCACTTCACCGGGTTTGAGATCGCCGGCCGTAATATTGGGAAAACGCTCGAGCATATCATCAATACCTCCACCCCGCTGACCGCCGCCAAAACCCGGACGGCCTTGTCCAGCCGCTCCGGGCTGTCCGCCGGCGGGTCGAGCGCTGTTGTCGCCTGTCGGTGCGGCACCGGCCGGACGCATACCCATTCCCCCAGCCTGCATCATTGCCAGGCGGGTCGCCATTTCTTCGGGAAAACGTTTGATCATTGAGGCCGAGCCCAATTCGACAGTTACGTCTTTTTTCGAATGAGCATCAGTAATGACGATCTCGTTCTTTTCCGCGTCGATCGTTTTCACTGTGCCTGCAACAGTCTGAAACGCACCTGTCACGACCTGTTCTGCTGTGAAACTCGCGCCGTCGGCACTCTTATCGCCCAGAGCGCGAACCATATCGCCAGCCTGGATCTCAGCCAGTGAGCTATTCTTTGCTTCGCTGTATTTGACCGAGTTCTGCGCGTAACGCTTAAAAACCGCGCCGGGCTTTGGCGTCAATACTACGGTCGTCGTATTTGCCAGACCGCGAACCTCAACGCCGATCTGTCCGGTATCGGCGTTTATCGACGCGACCTTGCCCGAGAGACCTCGCGTCGCCCATTCCTGGCTTTCCTTTTGCTGCTTTTGAGCAATATCCGATTTGGTCATCAGATATACCGACCGGGCCGGCATCGCGCGTTTGTCATCCGACAGAATTCCCGTCACAAGCAGCTTATCGCCCACGCTGATCTCAGAATGCTGCGCTGCGACGGCAGCACTCAGTGTCGGGTTCTCGGGTGGGACACGTTTGTACTGGGTAGCTGCCGACAGACTGACCTCAAGCGTGCCGTCCTTGGTCGTTAATGTGATCGCGGTCTCTGATATCGACGAAACATCGCCTGTCACGGCCGAGGGCTTTTGTCCGCCGATAGGCGTCTGGCCTGCGACTAGGGACAACGATGCCGACAGAAAAAATGCAGCAATAACAAATAAGAAATTTCGACCCATATTATTTATACCCGCTTATAGATTAACAAAAATTATACGCGACCGGCAGGCAAAAGTTGCCTTAAGCATACTATGACGTTGAGAACCCTCTAAGGGTTTGAACTATAATGTAAAGAATTGTAAAAGCTGAAGTTGTGGTTATCGGGTACGCAATCCGCCGTTACCGCGTGCCGTCAGCACAAGCCCGATCCCGGCCGAAAAAAGTGCGACCAGAGCAAGCGTCCAGACAAATGGAACTGAAAGCAGGAGCGTCCAGAACACGACGCCGAAGAGTATCGCAACTGTTTCGGATCTGCCGCCGGCACCCGTCAGCCATTTTTGAATCGCCTTGCCGACGCTCAAATGCAGAGCTACCCTTCCGAAAACATACGCCAGCATCAACAGGGCAAAAGCCATCAACCCAACGATCGCGCTCAGGTAACTGGGCAAAACGCTGGCGCCGCCGATTACACCGATCGTAGTTAGCAGCAAGCCCGCGAGGCCGAGGCCGATCACCTTCGGCATAGAGAGATTAAAGCGTGCGATCGCGCGGCTTACGGCGCCGGGGGCGATGGTGGTCAGTCCGAGCGAAACAAGAAACCAAAAAAGCACCGACAGCGTTCGCTGTGCAAGGAATGACCACGAAAAGCCTGGCGCAAAGATCTCGGTCGGATCCTGCGCAAGTCGTTTCAGTTCTTCTTCATAGCCGGCGACCATAACGGTCTCTTTCCCTTCCGTTCTAAGCGGTTCAGCGCTTTCAGGCTTATATTTTCCCCCGAGAATTATCACATCGCCGCCGATGAACGCACCTTCCTTCTGGATCACGTTCCCACCGATCGCGGCCACGTCGCCATCGACACTTCCCTCGACAATAATGTCGCCGCCAAAAGCGAGCACACCTTTCGCCCGCTGCTTGACGATCACGGTCTTTCCGTATGAAAAGACCTCCATTTCAGGTGCGTCATCAACGACGACAGTGTTTTCCGAAGGCGAGATCGAAACCTGTGCAAAGGCAAGTGGAACGGCGCACAGGGTCAGTATGAAAACGAGTGCGGCGGGCCGCCAATCTGGCAGCTTCGTTATCGCGCTAAAAGGATGGGTGGCCGAAAGGTGTGTCACGCGGTTTGACCTGTCTGATCTATGTCCGGCTACGCCAAGGGTAAAGCCGCGAAAAAAGGATGGCAGCCGTCAGGAAAAGCACGGCAAAGGAGAGTGTGGAACCGGCCGACGAAAAGATAATTCCCGAAAACATTGAGCGGACGATCACCGATAAACCGAGCGCCACGCCGTAAACGAAATGAACGGCTGTGGAACCGACCGCGTAAATCGCCTCGCCGGCTGAGGTCATCGCGGCGAAAACCGTCGACGCATTAGGTCCTAATGCGAATAACGCAAAAAGGAACAACGCCATTCCGATGAATATCGCGATCAGACGCTCTGAGGGCCGTCTCAGTCCGTTGACGCGGCTCTCGGCATTGGTGACGACCGACCGGGTAAAGTTATCCGGCAGCTCGATCGCCGGCTCGCTGTCAAGCGACGAGCGAAGCGCGATCAGCATCGTCTTTTGAGTATTCAATTCAGATCTGCATTTTGCGCAGGCAGCCAGATGCAATTCCAACTCCAACTCGACTGCAGGCGACAGTTCACCGTCGAGATACGGCGAGATCTCCCCTGTCGGACATAAATTTGTGTTCAATGGATCGAGCGGCATTGAATTATTTCAGGAATTTGATCGTGAGCGGATATTCCCAAAGTTCCCCTTTGTTCGCATTTATCGCACCAATGATCGGGAAGACGATCGACATTATCGCGACCGCCAGAATGGTCAGAAAACCGATCAGCACGAACATCAGCACAAAACTTACGATCGCATAGATCGTCACCGAGATCATCCAGTTCGTGACCATTTTGCCGTGGGCATCGAGCCCCGGCATTTTTTCTTTATTGAGCTGCCAGATCAGGATCGGCGCGATGATGCCAAGCGGAAAAAATATCACGTTAGCAAATTGCGAAAGGTGCAGAAACAATCCCATCTGACGCTGTTCCGCGGTCTGAAGATATGCCGGCTGTTGATATTGAAGATCGTAGTTCATATTTCCTGATCAAAAACCTGTAAATCCGCGTTCGACAAAAATATCCCGCATCATCTCACGCGCCCGAAAGAGCCTGTTCTTCACCGTTCCCAGCGGCAGCCCCGTCACTTCGGCGATCTCGTCATAACTTAGGTCGCGAGAGTGTCTCAGCACGATCAATTCCCGATATGACGTGGGCAGGCACTTGATGACCGCGTCGATCTCGGTCCGCCATTCGCTCTGTTCCCGATTTTGCTCCGGGTTGGGCGCCTGGCTCTCGATCTGAAGTTGATACGCACCATCTGCGTTTTCGGTTTCGATACTTTGCGGGGTCACGGAATTTCGACGCATATGATCGATCGCTGCATTATGTGCGATCCGGTATAGCCACGTCGAAAACTTATATTCGGTGCTATATCGTGTAAGCGAATTGTAGACCTTGATGAAAACTTCCTGTGTCACATCGAGCGACGATTCATAGTCGCCCAGCATTCTAAAGACGTATCCGATGATCGGCCGCTGATAACGACGGACAAGCTCTTCAAATCCGTCTTCGCGTCCGCCGATCGAGTCGGCGATCAGTTCGACATCGGTCAGCTCTTTTATATTGTGGATCGGAACGGTTTGTGTTGACATGGTGCTCTGGATTTACGGTATTCTCGTCGGAAAAGTTCCATTTGGCAAGCTGAAAACGTAACGGGATGCCTTACCAAATAGAAAGCGACCGCGGTTCGTCCCCGGTCGCTCATCGCAATTCTTCCTCGTGACGGTGCGGCCTATCGCCACCCGTAGGTCGCAAGACCGGCCGGTGCCGCAATATCGTCGAATTTTAGTCCGCCAGGCAAACTCAGGCCGATGTCCTCGGGGCCAAGAACTCTGACCGCCTGTCCCAAAGCCTCAGCCGATATCTCGCGAACGCGAGCCGGCACCATCTCTTTGCCGATTATCAGCATTTTGTCCAGCACGCTGGCTGAGGACGCGTCGGCGAACCTGTCGCGATAGAACATCAAAAGTCTGAAGATCTCGTCGTCCCGTTCATTTTCCGCACAGGTTACCGAGCGGACGACCGTCGCTTCGTTCCCACGCATCAATAGGGCCGTAAAACCTTCCGGCTGTGAGCTTACCAGGAGCGAATCTTCGCCCACCTCGCCGCTCAGCCAACGGCTTTCGCTGACCGGCCGCGGCAGTATCAGTCCGGCTTTCCAGCCGAGGCTTTCAAATACGGTCTCATATTCGTCTATAACAGTTAGCTTTACCGCTGTTGCAAAAAACCGCGATTTCCCTTGCCGGTCATCGGCTATCCTATTGCGGGTGATCCTTAATTCGGCCGCGGGCGCTCCAAAGGTTTGCTCTGCCTTCCAATCCAGAACGTCTTCGATCTCACCTTTGTCCGATGTTGCAGTGTCGAGCGAAAGGATGGCAGTTCGCGCTGTACTGCTCGGCAGCGATACCGACCAGTTCTTCTGATTCAACAAACCAGCCGATGCCACAGCGTCTTCGAGCAGCACGCGAAACTCTTCGCGGCTGGCAATGTTGCGTTCAAGAAAATTGGGAACGAGCAGCTTGTTGGGCAGTTCGACGGTCGCGGCCTGTTTGACGCCAAAACTCCCACGGCCGGCCTTTTGAAGCGCGATGGCCGTGATACTGTCAGCCTCGAGTCCAAGTGCGGCCTTTGGATATGTTGGTTCTGTAAGAATCGAAAGCATTAATGTTTAATAGTCGCGATATGCCTTGCCGTCTGAATCCTGTCCCTCAGACAAGCTTTTAACGTCTTTGAGGCCCTGTTCGGCATCGGGCTGCGTCGTATCTTCGCCCATTATTTCATCCCAGTCGGTCTTTTCCGTGATCGGGTCAACCGGCTTTTCTCTTAAATATTTTCCCTCGACCAGTTCGTCGACCGTTTGCGGCATTTTCCCTTTATCGCTGGTGTATTGATCGATAGCCCGGCGCATTTGCCACAAATTCTCACGTAGGACCGTTTCGCGCGCATGCTGAACGCTGCGCTGATAAGTCGGCAGAGCGACCGAAAGCAGAATGATCATGATGAACATCGCGATCATCAGCTCTAATAGCGAAAACCCTGCTGCGTTGCCTCTGGCGGCTCTGATTCGTTTACCAGTCACTATACTTTTCCCCGTTTATCGCCTCGGCCGTCGAGCTCGAACGTATGTCGAATACATTTATGTTGTCCCATTCATCGTCGTCCTTGCCCTGATATGACGAACGAAGCTTCCAGTCCGATTCACCGGTCATCGGGTCGATCGGCATTTCGCGAAGGTAGAACTTGGTCAATTCCTCCTCCTCGTTGAGCTCGGTCGCCTGAGGCGTACGGCCTGAAATTCCGCTGCCGCTTCTTATATTCAACCCGCGCTGTCGCACCTTTACTCCATCGACCAGCTGCTGCAGCGACGGCGGAAACCGGTCCAGATTCTCGGTATCGAAGATCGTGCAGTCATCGACCACGACGCGGCTTCGCGGATCGGCCGGGATATTTGCACCCAAATTACGCTGCGTCGGATTGCCCGAGACGATCGCTCCCGCCGGACAGGCGCCGATGGTATCCCGCTTGAATTCGTCGATCGCATTCCTGATCTCGCGCAACGTTTCACGCAGCCGAATTTCTTTTTGCCGTCTGACGGCATTTTGCGCGAGCGGTATCGTTCCCATCACCAGCACCGACAGTACGGTCAGTGTCACTACCAGTTCGAACAGAGTAAATCCGCCGGCCGGTAAGGCGCGTTTTACCGCTCTAATTGTCTTTTCCGAAAACTTCACTAAAATTTGACCGCAAAATTCTTCCCTTCGGCATCCAGAAAATTGAGTACGTCTTTTGCAAGCGAGATCTCAGGCTTTCCGTCCGCCAGGGCTTCGATCTCAATGTAAGCCAGCGCGCCGGTCGTTCCGCTGATGCCCTCAGGCATCGCCAGCGAGACGAACATCTTGCCGTTCTGATTCAGGAACGGCGTCGCCTGTTTATTTGCCGACTGCGGTCCAAAAACATCACCAAAGCTGACGTTCCGTATCGCAAGTTTTTTATCGTCAAAGGTAAGCCCAAGCACCGCCATTCTGAAGGCCGCAGTGCTGCTAGTATTGACCGCGATCCGAACCTTTTGACCGGCGGTCATGGTCTCCGGCAGACCGCTGATCTGCAGAGCGGCAACCGGACGGCTTTCAGCAGCCGCGACCGGACCGTTCCCCGCATCAAGCGGCGAAACCTCTGGCGTCACCTTTTCAGAAGTCTTGAACAGGTCGAGCGTTTTTGCACTCGTGTCGATCGGTTTCAGATTCAAGGCTTCGCTCTGCTGCTTGGCGGCCGCGTTTGCGTCGGCCGTAACAGATGGCGGCGTTGCCGTTTTGTTTTCAGATGTCGACGTCCGGACGTATGTCGGAGCATCGGTCTTCTGATCCGGCAGCTGAACGGCGGCCGTATTCGGCACGCGTCGAGCGGCGGCAAGCAGCTCATCGCGGTCTTCCTGCTGGATCATTGCTTCGAGCGAGCCGCTGGTCGGCACACCCAGTGCACCGGTCGGGCGTTCGACCTCATCCTCAGGCAAAATGGCCGGTGCCCTGATCACGCGCGGCGTGATGGCGATCACGATATCGATCTGGCGATTGTCTTTTGTTGGTGCGGTAAACAGACGGCCGATGATCGGGATCAGTCCTAATAGCGGCAGGCCCGTGCGGCCGTTGCTCTCAACGCCCTGGGCGACGCTCGCCAGCAAAAGTGTCTTGTTGTTCTGGATCCGCGCAGTGCCTGTGATCTTTCTTTCTGTAAAGATCGGTGTCAGCGATGCCGCGCCGGTCACGTCCTTTGATTCGATCTCCATCCCAACCTGTACGTCCTGGTTCGGAAATACGATCGGTTTGAACTTCAGCGTCAGACCGACCTGCTCATAGTTGATCACATCTGATACTACGCCGCCGTTGTTGACCGTCCCCCCGGTGTTGAATGTCGCCGTTTTGACCGGAACACGCTGGCCGATACGGGCCGTCGAATCCTCGTTATTAAATGCGTGGATCTGAGTCGAGGCTATAAGTTTTGTATTGTTCTTTTCCTGCAGGGCCGCAAACGAGCTGATCGGCAGCCCGAGCGCAATGCTGGCAAAATCCAATCCTTTAAAGGGCATTCCCGTGATCACATTACCCGAGCTGTTGCCGCCTCTTACAAGCGGGCCGCCGATTCCGCCGAGATTGAGCAGCGTACCGTTCGCTCCGCCCGTCCCGAGTTGATTACCGAACTGCAGCAGGTCGTTCTTGTTTACTTCATAAATGGCAACGTCCATTACGACCTCGGCCCGGTCTTTATCGAGCGACGAGATCAGCTTTCCGATCAGTCTCACGTTCTCTTCCGTATCGCGGACCGTGATGCTGTTGGTCGCCGTGTCTTCAAGTACGATCGTTTGACTGCGGCCCGGCTGGGGCGGGATCGCCGCGGCGATCACTGCTTTAATGTCCTTCGGGCTAGCGTTCGCTAGATAAAAGGTCCTGAGGATGAGCTGCTGGAAATTCGAGCGCCGAAGTCCGGTTGCTACGAGGATCGTTCGCGGACCGACCTTTTGAAAGAAAAGATTCTCCTGCAAAAAAATGTAGTCGAGCGCCTTGGCGGCCGTTACCTGTTTCAGCTCAATGCGGATCTTTCTCGTCTCAAGCCGCGAATCGGCGTCAAACAGAACGTTCAGGTCGAGTTCTTTCGCCAGTTCCTTAACAATATATTGTAGATCGATGCCGCCCGGGAACGGCACATCGCGAAGGGTTTCGATCCGCTGTGGAACCGGCGGATTGGCTGCTGACGGCGAATAGCTCGTCGGAACAAGTTTCACCTTGCCGTCTGTAGTTGTTTTGGCATCCGGATCATTTCCCTTATTTACTTCTTCTTGAAGCCGCACCATCCGGGCCATCTCTGACTTTGCCAGCTCGTTTACCGGATCGAACGCAAATGCTTTTCGAAAAGCGATATACGCTCCCTGATAGTCCTTTTCATTTGCCGCCGTATTACCGATCTTCATATACATCTGCGACGCGTTGAACAGCGAACGCTGCAGGTGCAGACGGTATTCCGGATTTCTCGGATTATCGGTTACGGCAAGCGCAAATGATTCCGCGGCCTTGTCCCACTGTTCGGTGGCCTCGTATTTCATTCCTTCTTAAAAATGTTTCTTGCCGTCGCCCAGTCCAAGCGCGGCGGCCGGCGAAAGCATTGCAAATACGAGGACGAACGTCAGGAGAAATCGGGCGTAGGCTGATCTTTTCATATAGATTCAATTTGATTTGGTGTCAAAGCTCGTTTCCGAGGTTTAACACGCTTCCGGATTAGTAAAGTTTCAAAAACGTTGATGGGCGGTGGCGCCGGACGGCGCAAACCTAATTTTCGTTCTATTACCACAGAAATGCAAGTAAATTATGCGCTTCCGATATTCTCTTCGCCGCTTTTTTTCAGCAACCGGCGTCTGAGATAATCAAGTGCCGCCTGGCTCGAGCGCCACCTGATAAGATATCGATCGCCGGGAAACACGAATTTTACGCTCCTGGCTCCGTTCTCGTCTGCAAAGCCAATAAAAACAGTACCTACAGGCTTTTCATCCGATCCGCCATCGGGACCGGCTATTCCGGTAACTGAAATTCCATAGTCGGCGCCGCTTTTTTTGCGAATGCCGCGGGCCATGGCCTCGGCCGTTTGTTTGCTTACCGCACCGTGACGCTCGATGGTCGCGCGTCTGACGCCAAGCGCCCGGATCTTCGCATCGTTGGCGTATGTTACAGCGCTCTCTAAAAAATACGACGACGCGCCGGGCACGTCGGTCACTCTTTTTGCGATCAGCCCGCCGGTACAGCTTTCGGCAAACGCGACCGTCTTTCCAGAATCGGTCAGCAAGCGTCCGACGATCTCGGGCATTGTCGCGCCGTCGGTCGAGAATAGTGCAGGTCCGAGGGCCGCGGCGACGCGTTCAATGATAAGGTCGAGCATCTCGTTTGACTCTCTCTCCGACGCTGACCTCGCGGCAAAATGTATCTCGATCTCGCTCTTACTGAACAGAATAGATGTATTAACCGAGGGAAACGATGTATATATTGGCGCGATCAGCTCATCGACAGCCGATTCACCCATCCCCGAGACTCTCAACAGACGCCGGCTGACGGTCGGGCCATCCGCCTTCTCTCTTATTACGGGCAGCACATGATCCTCGAACATCGGCATCATCTCGCGCCGCGGCCCGGGCAGAACGGCCAGCACCCGGTCGTCTGTTTCGATCAGCATTCCCACGGCCGAGCCGTTCGGATTTGGCAGGATCGTCGCGCCTTCGATCGCAAACGCCTGTCGTTTATTTATCTCGGGCATCTCACGGCCCCAGCTTCGGAAACGCTCGCGAAGCCATTCTTCTAATTCAGGGTGATAAACGAGTTTACGCCCTACCGCCCTGGCCGAAACCTGGCGGGTTATATCATCTTCGGTGGGGCCGAGACCGCCGGTCGTAATGACCAGCTCCGACCGTTTAAGCGCGTCGCGAATCATCTCTTCGAGACGCGCCTCGTCATCGCCGACGATCGTTTTCAGCATCACATCGACGCCGGTCTCGTTGAGTTTTGCGGTCAGCCACAGGCTGTTCGTATCGGTCCGTTCGGGCGTTAGAAGCTCTGAACCGACGGCGATTATTTCTGCGAAGATCATTTTGGCGGCACCCGGCGGGCGAAACAACCCGAGGTTTTTGTCCTCAGTTCTTGTAGATCTCTACCACAGGCTTGCCTTCGGAATTAATATAAGCCCGATACATTCCCTCAGAATTGAACGAGATCGCCATATTGCCGAACTTATCCATCGCGATCACGCCGCCATCCCCGCCCAGCTTTTGCAGTTTTTGATGTATCACCATATTGGCCGCCTGCTGAACGGGCATCGCGCGATATTCCATCAAGGCGCCGATATCTCGTGCGACACCGAGCCGAATAAAAAATTCGCCCCAGCCTGTCGCCGACACGCCGCAAGTATCGTTGTTGGCGTATGTGCCGGCGCCGATGATCGGTGCATCGCCAACCCGGCCGTATTTTTTGTTGGTCATTCCGCCGGTCGATGTGCCCGCGGCCAAATTTCCGTCCTTATCGAGAGCGACGGCGCCGACCGTACCGAATTTGTTATACGGCTGCTCGGCGTATGAATTAAGCCCGACCTTTTTCCCTTCGGCCTTCTCCTTTTCTTCCTTTAATATCTTTTGCAGCGAATCCCATCTTTCCTGCGTCCAGAAGTATTTCTCGGGCACAAGCTCGATCTTTTGTTCGGCTGCGAATTTTTCCGCTCCGTCGCCGACCATCATCACGTGCGGCGACTTTTCCATCACGGCTCGTGCCAGCGTGATCGGATTTTTGACGTGATGCAGACCCGCCACCGAGCCGGCCGCGAGCGTTTTGCCATCCATGATCGACGAATCAAGCTCATTCTTGCCATCGGCCGTAAATACCGCGCCTTTGCCGGCATTGAAAAGCGGCGAATTCTCGAGGATCCTGATCGCCGTCTCGACCGCGTCCAGGCTTGAACGACCGTCCTGCAAAACCTTATATCCGGCCAGTACTGCTTCTTCGAGCTTTTCCCGATAGGCCTTTTCTCGTTCGGGCGTTAGCGAGCCGCGTGTGATCACGCCGGCTCCGCCGTGAATGATAAAGCCGAGCCGCGGCTTTTGCGGGCTCTGCATCTGTCGGATCTCGGAAAAGTCGCCCTTCTTCTGGGCAAAAACGCCGGCCGGAGCTATACAAACGGCTGCCAGCAGCAAAACGCTCGCTAATCTTTTCATAACAATTCTCATCTTTTAAGCCTGTTCGTTCTTCAAAAGATCTCGCACCTTTTTCATATCTTCCCAAACTTCGCGTTTCTTATTGGGGTCGCGCAGCAGATACGCCGGGTGAAACGTCGGCATTACCTTTACTCCATAATAATCCTGGAATTCGCCGCGGCATTTGGTGATGCCGACCTTTATCTCGAGCAGATTATGAAGCGCCGTATTGCCCATCACGACGATAACCTTTGGACGAATTACTGCGATCTCGCGTAGCAGGAAAGGCTTGCATGTTGTCGCCTCTGGCAGCGTCGGCGGACGGTTGCCCGGCGGGCGGCAGCGGTTTATGTTGCCGATCGCTACATCTTCGCGGCGGTAGCCGATGCCCTCGATTATACGTGTCAGCAATTGTCCGGCACGCCCAACGAAAGGCTCGCCTTTGACGTCCTCATCGGCTCCCGGTGCCTCGCCGATGAACATCAGATCCGCGTTGAAATTCCCTGTTGTATGAACGACCTGCGTCCTCGCGGCGCACAGCGGGCAACGCATACAGTCACCTATGTCCAGCCGAATATCGGCGATCGATTCCGTGCCGGCGACCTCAGCCGGGGCCGCTGCGGATAGTTCTGCTTCCGTCGCAGTTGAGCTCGCGACTGCTGCCGAAACTTGACTCTTGGCATCCAAAATTCCGACTTGCGGCGATGGCTGTACGCTGCGTTTCGCAAGCGACGGCAGCCGCGATAATCTCGAATTCTCATGCCGCGATCTTGGCCGAGCTGGTTCGGCACGCATATTAGGGATCTCGACCGCCGGCGGCTTCACACGGCGCTTGTCCTCATCGGCCACGGCGACCGTTTTCGGCGCCTCAGGCGAGGGCAACTCAACATCCATATATTTTACGCCGAGCTCCTGCATATAGAGCACCTGCTCGCGGATGTCCTCGATTATCGATCGACTATTTGGCATTTGTGTGGGGTTTTGCGGCGCGTCGAAGCTCAACAACAGCATCAAGAATTCTATCAGCCATTTCACGTTTGGGCATCAGGGGCAGCTCGGTCTCGGCGCCCGATGGCGAAATGATGGTCGCTATATTTGTATCCGTATCAAATCCCGCGCCCGGTTTTGTGATATCGTTCGCCACTACCAGATCGAGACCTTTATTCACCATTTTTCTACGGGCATAGGCAACGACATCATTCGTTTCGGCAGCGAAACCGATAACAAGCTGGCCGTCGCGCCGCCGGCGGGAAACCTCGGCAAGGATATCGGGCGTCTTTTTCAGTTCGAGCGACAGAGAATCGCTGCCTTCCTTTTTGATCTTCGCCTCAGCGGCACTTGCCGGTGAATAATCGGCGACAGCCGCAGCCCCTATGAACAGGGTCGCTCCGGGCAGCTCTCGCATAACGGCGTCATACATTTCGCTCGCCGACTCACCGCTGATCACCCGAACGCTGTCAGGCGGAGCGACGGATGTCATACCTGCGACGACTGTTACCCTTGCTCCGCGCACCCGTGCGGCCTCGGCCACCGCAAAGCCCATCTTCCCCGACGAATGGTTCGAAATGAACCGCACTGGATCGATCTTTTCACGCGTTCCGCCCACCGTTATCAAAAGGCTCTCACCCTTTAGGTCCATTGCCTCGGGACCACGATCCAAGGTCGAAAGTCGATCCTGGACTTCGGACCTTGGACTTTGGACTTCGGACCTTGGGTTTCGGGCCAGCAGCCCCATCGCCTGATCAACGATATTCTCTACATCTTCGAGCTTTCCCGTGCCGACCGTTTTGCACGCAAGCTCGCCTGCGACCGGCTCGACAAATTTCACGCCGTCATCCTTTAACTGCGCAACGTTTCGCTGCGTCGCCGGATTCTCCCACATTGTCGTGTTCATCGCCGGCGCGATCATGACAGGCGCCGTCGAGGCAAGATAGGTCGACGAAAGAAAATCGTCGGCCAGGCCGTTCGCAAATTTTGCGATGATGTTCGCCGTCGCCGGCACGATCAGGAGCAAGTCGATGTTCTGGGAAAAGTTTATGTGCGCGATCGGATCAGGATTCGCCGGGTCGTAATCGTCGACGATCACGTGCCCGTTGTTGAGCGCCCTGAAGGTCAGCGGCTGAACGAATTCCGTCGCGTGCCGCGTCATCGCCACCGTCACCTCGCAGTCCGACTTCTGCAGCAGACGCATGACCTCGATCGCCTTATACGCCGCGATCCCGCCGCTAACACCTAAACCGATGCGATATTTCGCCATAAGATTGCACCAGCACGCACATCGACAATGGCGTACATTCGCCTTGATTTTACTATAACAATGCTGTTTAGTTATCCCGAAGCATCGATGTATGGAAATTCTTTCAACAAAAGAGATCTACCATGGCCGCGTTTTTGACGTTCGCGTCGACGAGTTACGCGAGGGCAGCGTTAATTATAAGCGGGAGATCGTCGTTCATAAAGGCAGCGCAGTGATCGTTCCCGTCTTTGATGACGAAACGGTCGCGGTCGTGCGGCAGTATCGACACGCAACAGGGAACTATCTGCTCGAGCTGTGCGCCGGTACGCTCGAATACGGCGAAGACCCACAGGCCGGAGCCATCCGCGAGCTTGAAGAAGAGATCGGCGTCCGTGCCGATTATATAGAAAAGCTTTGCGAATTTTACGTTTCGCCCGGCTTTCTCACCGAAAAGATGCACGTCTTTCTCGCCACCGGTCTGACCGACGTCGGCCAAAAACTCGAGGACGACGAGATCCTGACCATCGAACGCCGCACCTTCGGCCAGCTTATCCAAATGATCAAAAACGGCCAGATCGAAGATGCCAAGACGATCATCGGTATCAACATGGCCGCTGCCCGGCATCGCGAACGGCGATGACACGGCCCGATTCCCTCTCCTGTTTTTAGCCCGGATCTTTGGCGGCATCGGCGGCAATCGGATCGGCCCCGTCCAGCGGCAGCAGCAGCATCGGCGAGCCGCGATATTCGTCTAATTGTGTATTGCAAAACACAAGCGTCCGCTCGACCTCGATCCCAAACTGCTTCAACATCCGCGCCGCCCTGACGATCCTCATCCGCCGGCCTCGCCCGTACCGTTTGACCCTAAAAAAATTCGCGTCCTCTCTGACCGGCGATTTTACCGCGACGCAACGCCGCTCGGCGTCGTACATCAGCGTCACGCTCGCTGGCGAATTTATTAGCTCGAACGCCTTCGGGTTCATCACTATCTCGCCCCGCCGGTTCATACTCACATAAACCCGCCTCGCCGCCCGGCCCTGCCGGCCCGCCCTTGAATTTTTCCCATCGTCTGTCGAGTGTCATAATTTTCTTTATTCCCCAACCATTTGTTGCATTGCCTGTGCCGTCAGCGGCACAGTGTTTCAACATTAACACGTTCGTTTCCAAAAATGCAACAACTATTTTTTGATCCGGCGGCGAGCGGCTCCGCCACCGTCATTTCGGCTATGTTGCGGCCAGCCCGGGCAGGCGATATACTTGAACGGATCGTGCGACTGACGCGATTCGCGGCCACCGGAGCGGCTGAGGTCAAATGCCGCCGCTGAATGCCATCTGTGCCATGCAGAAAGCAGCCGAAAAGCGGTCATACTGCTGCCGTTTTTGGTCATATTTCGGTCCGAAATTGCCCGTTTTGGTCATACCAACAGTCCTGCCTTGACCTTTATTGTTGGTTTCGATACTCTATCAGTTCGCTTTTTTGCGAAAATAGCTATAAGTGTAGGCAAATATGAGTACTTATTTCCCGAGCGGAAAAGGATTGGCCGACGGCCGCAAATGGTTCGTTGTTGATGCACAGGGCAAGACGGTCGGCCGACTTGCGACCGAGGTCGCCCGCATCCTCTCCGGCAAAAATAATCCGTCGTGGACGCCGTTTCTCGACATGGGCGATTTCGTTGTGGTCGTAAACGCCCGCCTTGCAAAATTTACAGGCGCCAAAACAGATCAAAAACTGTATCGCCGCCATACGCTGTATCCCGGCGGACTGCGTGAGACATCGGTCAAGGAAATGTTCGAGAAAAAGCCTGAAAAGGTGATCGAACTTGCTGTCAAAGGCATGCTGCCCAAAACAAAGCTTGGCAAGGCGATGGCAAAGAAATTAAAGGTTTATGCGGACGGCAACCATCGCCATTCGGCGCAGAAACCAGAGGCAATTGTGATCTAATTTAAGATCGCCGGTCTTGGACAGGCGGGACCGTGTGGGTCCCGGGCTTTCAAGATCGAAGATCGAAATTCTAAAATTCATATGGCAGAAATTCAGTATTACGGCACCGGCCGCAGAAAAACTTCGACGGCTCGTGTTTATCTTAGGCCGGGCACAGGTGCGATCACCATCAACCGACGATCCTTCGACACATATTTCCCCAACGAAGCGCTGCAGATGATCATCCGCCAGCCGCTTCGGCTTACGGAGACCGCCGAAAAATTCGATATTTTGGTGAACGTCATTGGCGGCGGTACGGCGGGCCAGGCCGGTGCGGTGCGTCACGGCATCACGCGCGCTCTGATGGAATTCAACGCCGATCTTAGACCGACATTGAAAAAAGCAGGGCTGATTACCCGCGATCCGCGCCAAAAGGAACGTAAGAAATACGGCCAGAAAGGCGCGCGAAAGCGGTTCCAGTTCTCGAAACGATAGTTTGGAGTACCGCCTTTAGGCGGAACTCTTCTCAATTCCATCGCCGTAACTCCTTGGTTTATCAATAAGTTTACGGCGAGTACATAAACCAGAAAAGACAGGAGACAAAAAATTGGCAACAGTTACAATGAAAGAACTTCTCGAAGCAGGAGTTCATTTCGGCCATCAGGTCAGGCGTTGGAATCCGAAGATGAAGGAATATATCTTTGGTGAACGCAACGGCATCTACATCATCGACCTGCAGAAAACCCAAAAACTTTTTCGCGACGCACTAAGCTACGTACAGGAATCCCTGAGCGAAAGGCCTAATCAAAAAGTCCTCTTTGTTGGCACAAAACGTCAGGCGCAGGACGCTATCAGAGAAGAAGCTGAACGCTGCGGGCAGTTTTACGTAAATCACCGCTGGCTCGGCGGCCTTTTGACCAACTATCAGACAGTCCAGAAGTCGATCGCCAAGCTAAAAGAGATAGAGGCGATGCGCGAAGACGGGCGCTTTGAAATGCTCACCAAAAAAGAGCGGCTAAAGCTCGATCGCGAGCATGAAAGCCTGATGAAAAACCTGGCGGGCATCAAACAGATGGGCGGTCCTCCGGACATGCTTTTCATAATCGATGTGCGGAAAGAAGATATTGCCGTAAAAGAAGCAAATCGCCTTGGAATTCCAATCGTGGCGGTCGTCGACACGAACTGCTCGCCTGAAGGTATCGATCAGGTCATTCCAGGTAACGACGATGCTCTCCGGGCCATTCGACTTTTCGCGTCACGTATTGCCGATGCGATCCTTGAGGGCAAGCAGATAGGTACCGAAGGTGGTGTAGCACCTGCCGCGGCGGATGAATCGACGCCGGCAGATGCCGAGATCGATATTGCGGCAAGCCTTCGCAAGGCGGGCGTTCCCGACGAAGATGAGGACGAAGGTGAAACGTCAGCTGATGTCCTTGTCGCGGATAAGACCTGGGAAACCGCTGAAGCAACTCATCCGGGTGATGAAGCGGCAAAGAGCCCTGAGCCGGGTTCCGATGCAACTCCCGCGGTCGAACCCGAACTTAACAAGATGGCGTCTGAGCGGGTTGCTGATGCAACTGAAACAGATACGCCTGAAAGCAACGAAGCTTCGGCAAGCTGAGCAATTCGTTAATTTTTGAAAGCGTTGCTTTTACCCGAAAGGTGAAATAGCTACGCTTTTTTTGAGTCTTGAAAGTCGCAAGATCTAAAGACGTCGGCAGCAGCCCGACAGATTTTAATATATTGGAGTAGGTAATGTCAGAAATCACAGCAAGTTCAGTAAAATCGCTCCGCGAAAAGACGGGTGCGGGAATGGTCGACTGTAAAAATGCACTGGTCGAGGCAAAGGGCGACGAGAACGCCGCTATAGAACTTTTACGTAAAAAGGGCATGGCAACCGCCGGGAAAAAGGCCGGTCGTGTAACGGCCGAGGGCGTTGTGGGATCGTACATCCATATGGGCGGAAAGGTCGGTGTACTGGTCGAGATCAATTGCGAAAGCGATTTCGTAGCACGGGGCGACGAATTTCAACAGCTTATAAAAGATGTTGCAATGCACGTCGCCGCATCAGACCCAAAATACACGACCCGTGACGAAGTTCCCTCGGATATTGTCCAAAAGGAACGCGAGATCCTTCTCGGGCAGCTTAAGAATGACCCCAAAAATGCCGGCAAGCCGGACGATGTTTTGAACAAGATCATCGAAGGCAGACTTAATAAGTTTTATGAGGACTCGGTTCTGCACGACCAGCCTTTC
>JBDTMQ010000120.1:0-23774 GCA_039934155.1 Acidobacteriota bacterium
ATCTGCTGGATCGCGGCCTTTGGCGGAACTTTTCCGCCCTCGACGCCATTCACGGTGATAGGCAAGTCTTCGCCGGTCACGGCTTGCCCGATCCTCTTCAGAGTTCGCTCGAGTTCCTCGGGATCGTCTGGTAGTTCGGCAACTTCCCGTTCACCCAAAACGGTGGCGAGACCGGCTTTTTCGGGATTTAAGTCGTCGATCTGGCTTATGTCTACGCTGGATTCGATCGGTGCAATATCAAGGACGACCTCGATCGACTGTGGATGGCCCGCACGTATAACGAGCGATTCGCGTTTATACACGGTAAAGCCTTGCGCGGTTACGCTCAGCCGATATTCGCCGCCCGACAGCCGAGTGAAAACGGCCCTGCCCGAGTTATCCGTCTTGTCCGTTACGGCTTTTGTTCCGGCCTTTTCAAGAACGACAGTGGCATCAGCGATCGTGCCGCCAAACTGGTCCCTTACCAAAACATTTATTCCGGCATCACCCGTCTGAGCGACGACAGCTTTGGCCAGCGTAAGACAGCAGCCCAGGATCAACAGAGTGGTAACTATCAAATGCGGCATAAACATTCTGATTCAACTCTTGATAATTTGTCGGGTAAGGCCAGAACGTATTATGCACGTCCGACCCGTGGCTTTTGTTTCAGCAAGTTTTGGGAATGTGGGTAACTATTTCATGTACCTGTCTAAAAAATCAGCAACGAGCGGATACAGCTCCAGACGATTCTTAGTTTTCGAGATACCGTGTCCTTCATCGTCGAAGAGTTTGTATTCGACAGGCGCGCGTCGGTCTTTGAGGGCTTTCACCATTTGCTCGCCTTCGGTATAGGGAACGCGAGGATCATTCCGCCCCGAAATAACGAACAAGGGTGTTTTAATGCGGTCTATTTTTCTGATCGGCGAGATGCGGCGCAGGAAATCGATGTCTTTATCGAGCATGCCGTATTCCACCTCTCGCTGGCGCCGCCGGTAGCCCGAAGTGTTCGTAAGGAAGGTCTCCCAGTTAGTGATGGCAACCGTGCCGACGGCCGCCGCCCACAGGTCAGGATAAAGAGTAATAGCGGCCATAGTCATGTATCCGCCATAACTTCCGCCCATAACAGCGATGCGTTTCGGATCGGCTCCGCCTTTGGTCTTGAGCCATTCGACGCCGGCCGCGAGGTCCTTGACCGAATCTTCGCGCTTCTCAACGTCGTCCAGATGTGTATAAGTTTTGCCGTAGCCGGTCGATCCGCGGACGTTGGTTGCGAGGATCGCATAACCTCGCGACAAGTAGTATTGGTATAGTCCGCTGAAACCCGGCCGCTCCTGGCCCTCGGGACCGCCGTGAACGGACACGATCACAGGCAGCCCGATCGGTCTAGGCATTTTGCCGCTCCGGGCCGAACCGCGGACAAGCGTCGAAGCTTTCGGCCGATAGTACCAGGCCGGTATCACGCGGCCGTCAAACGACCGGTACCTTATCAGTTCCGGCGCAATAAAGGATTCCCGTGGTATATCCGCCCGATCGCTGTGGGTCACCTGTGTAAGTTTTTTTGACGCAAGATCGTAAACCCAAATATCGGTGTTATAGGTTGCCGAGCCGAAGGTAAACGCCAGCTTGCGCTCGTCTTTCGAAAGAGACAGTCCGCCGACGATTCCCTGGGCCGGCAGCTTGACGGCTTCGGCCCTGGACGCGATGGTCGATATCAGCGGCTTGCCGTCGGTCTCGATCCGTCTCAGATAAAGCTCTGAAAAACCGTCCCGGTTGATCGTATAAGCCATGACGCCCGGGTCATGATCCATTGCCACTGCGCTAACGTCCCATTTTGAGTCATCGACGATCTCCATCTCCCTATTGGCGTCGGACCAATCGTCACCCGAGGCGTTCTTTTGGCGAGTTTGGGCGAGACCGGCGAATTCCCGGCCGTCATTCGTCGTCATTACGATACTGTCAGCAAGAAAATTGACCGAGCCGAATTCGGACGCGCCCGTGTGCGGCGTAAGGTGAACTGTCCGGTTATTGCGGGAATCTATTAGGTAAAGGTCATTATCGAGACTTAGTTCGATGCCGTCACGCGAAACCACGAACATATTGCCGCTCGGATCGACCGCCGCCAGATCATTGTTGCCGTCATGTTGATAAAGAAGCCTTTCTTTTCCCGATGCGATATCCATTACATATATATCGAAAAAATTCCGATCGCGTTTGTTGGATGTGTAATAGATCGACCGGCCGTCGGCCGAGATCTCGTCAAAGTTATGCCGTATGTTGGGTTCGTTCGTGAGCGCTCGGACGCCGGTACCATCAGGCTTAATAAAATAAAGCTGCGAATTCTCGTCGCCGCCGCGTGCCTTGCCGAATATCAGCCCACTGTTATCGGGAAGCCACCGGACAAAAGCGACATTGTCTTCAAAATTAGTTACCTGTCGCGGATCGATACCCGGCAGTTCCAGGACCCAGACCTGTGCAGTGCCGGTTACATTAGTGAGGTATGCTAGGCGGCGGCCGTCAGGCGAAAGGGTCGGTGAGCCAGCCGTCCTGATGCTTAGATACTGGCGTATCGAATACTTTTGGGCGGCGGCCGATGAAATGAACAGAACGAGCAAAATATAAACGGCTAACAGCTTTTTCATAGAACGACTCCTGTCGAACGCGGCAGTTTGCCGCATATTATTTACCAATGTGAGCGGTTTGTTCAATGGCCCGAGTGGAATTAACGGGGTTTTTGAAACCTGCGTTGTTGAATTATCATTGGTCTTTGGACAAAAGGCAGATGAGAGAAAGAGATAAATTTGACGTGATCATTATTGGCGGCGGGATCATCGGCCTGTCGATAGCCCGCGCGTTGGATAAAAGAAAGGCGGGGAAAATAGCGGTCTTCGACACGGGTCAGCCTGGAAAAGAAGCATCTTACGCGGCCGGCGGAATGCTTGCTCCGAACGCGGAGTGCGAGCGTATCGACGATTTTTATCGCCTTTGCACCGCATCGAAAGCCTTGTATCCGGTTTTTGCTGCGGAGCTGTTGGAGGAGACCGGTATCGACATCGAGCTCGACCGGACCGGTACCATCTACGCCGCTTTTGACGAGCAGAACGCCGAAAAACTTAACGTTCGATACTCGCGTCAGATCGCCGCCGGCTTGAATGTTCAAGTGCTCTCGCCGTCAGAAGCATCCGAATTAGAGCCTGAGCTTTCAACCGTACAGGCGGCTCTTCTGTTTCCGGAAGATTGGCAGGTAGATAATCGAAAGGTGATAGAGGCCCTCATAAAGTATGGCGGGACAGCCGGCATTAGGTTCAATCAGGGCTCCCGGGTGTCATCGATCGTTTGTGAAAACAACCGCGCGGTCGGGATCGAAACTGCGAGTGGCCGACATTACGCCCGGACGATCGTCGTTGCAACGGGCGCCTGGACAACTGACATCAAAATCGGCGACGAGCCGATAGCTGTAAAGGTGAGACCGATCCGCGGGCAGATGGTCTGTTTTCGCGCCCGCGAGGCTTTGCTTCGCCACGTTGTGTATACCGACGCGGGGTATTTGGTGCCCAGAGCCGACCGGCGGATACTGGCGGGCTCGACCTCTGAAGACGTCGGCTTTGACAAGAATACGACCGCCGAGGGACTGCGGGCGATAAGACTTGCTGCCGTCACGGCCCTGCCGAAGCTCGGCGAGCTTGAGATAGTCGATAAGTGGGCTGGACTGAGGCCGTATTCGCCGCCCGACGGCTCGCCCGTTTTAGGAATGATGCCGGGGTTTGAGAATGTTTTTGCTGCGGTCGGGCATTTTCGTAATGGAATTTTGCTGGCGCCGCTGACTGCCGGGATCGCTGCCGACCGGATCGCTGATAACAAGCAAAGCGAGTTTCTCGATCTTTTTGGATTCCCGGAGGGGTCTGTCACCAAGGCTTCGGTTGGATAGAGTAGCTCTTTTATGAAGTCATTGTGTTTTTTGATCATTATCGGCTTGATACTTGCGGCCGCCCTCACATCGAATGCGCAATCAGGGCGGGCTCCCGCTTCCGATCCCGTTCCTGCGGCGGCGTCTTCGCCTGAGGTCTCGGTCAAACAGATGTTCGACGAAGCGAACGGTTACAGCAAAGCGAAATTCTCCGAATTCGAGCAGAAAAAGATCGCGTACAGCGAGAATCTTCGCCTCCGCACGGAAATGGAGCAAAAACAGCTCGCGGCAAAGTACGCGGCGATCGCCGATGCCCGCCTGACGCAAACGGCTGACGATCTGTATTATCTCGGGCTGCTGCATTGGATGGCCCAGAATCTAGACGGCACTGCCTCGGCAATGCGGAAATATCTGAGGGACGAGGGCGTCGCGGAGCGCGACCAGACGGCACGATCGCTGCTCGCGGTCATTGCTGCAAAAAAGGCGGATCTTACGGCTGCCGAAAATTACCTTTCCGAATATTTAAGGGCCGATCCGCAAAAATTGACCGAGATCAGCCGAATGCAAAACGAGATTGCCAAAGGTTATTTGAACGCAAAGAACTTTGAAAAAGCCGCGCCGCATGCTGCCGAGGGGTACCGAACGGCGAAAGAGATCGTTTTCGGGCCGGGAGCACGGGCCCGGTCGCTTGACGAGATCATCGATGCCGGGATGCTCGTATTCGAAGCCGAAAGCGGCGCAGGTCGCATGAAAGAAGCCGAGGCCGCTTTAGAAGACCTCCGCCAGACCGCACTTAAAACAAGCAACCCAAGTTTTTATTATTTTGCAACCGACAAACTGGTCACTTATCAGATCGCCACCAGCCGCAAACCGCTGGCAATGCAAACTTTTGCACGCGTTATTGCCGAGGTTCAAACCGGTCTGCCCGCCAAAGAGCAAAGAGACGAGGCGATCGACCGACTTAAAAAACGGGAAAAGCAGTACAAACTACTGGGCGAGCCGGCCGCCGAGCTTGAGCATATCGACGCGTGGTTCCCGGGACCGCAGAAAACTCTTGCCCAGCTAAAGGGAAAGGTCGTCGTGCTGGATTTTTGGGCAACCTGGTGCGGCCCGTGCTTCGATGCATTTCCGACCCTTGCCGAAATGCACCAGGACCTCGGTGCCGACGGGCTGGTCATCCTCGGTATGACACGTTATTACGGGCGCGGCGAAGCGAACGAGCTGGCGAACGCTGCTGAGGTCGATTTTTTGAAACGGTTCAAGGAAAAACAGAAACTTCCCTACGATTTTGTCGTCGCACGCGATCAGTGGACACAGAATGTTTATGCCGCGACCAGCCTACCGACCGCGGCCGTTATAGACCGCAAAGGAATTGTGAGATACCTTGAGAGTGGAACAAATCCGAGCCGGATCGTCGAGCTTCGCGACATGGTACTAAAACTGTTGGCCGAAAAATAATATATGGCCCAGAGAGCCGAAAAGCTTGCTAAGACAAAAACACAGAACTTTTACGACCGGATAGCGGAGGTTCACAATCTGGCCTTAAAGATCAACGGCTACCGAAAGTCCGTCGCCAAATATCTTCGCTCGCTCGATCTCGAGATCGATGCCGATTCATATGTTCTTGACGCCGGCAGTGGGACCGGTATCGTCACGCTTGGATTTCAGGACGCGCGTTTCCGGCCAAAGAAATCGATCGCCTTTGACCTGTCGGGCAACTCGTTGAAGATCGCCCGCGAACAATTTGCAAAGGAAAAAAAGGTCGATGCCAAGAATATCGACCCAGTTCAGGGAAACGTGCTCGAGCTGCCGTTCGGCGACGCGACCTTCGATCTGGTGTTGACGTGCGGCGTGCTGGAATACGTATCGCTCGATGCCGGTTTAAAGGAAATGTCGAGGGTAATGAAGTCCGGAGCAAAGCTGGTCTTTATCCCGGTCAAGCCTTCACTGGTCGGCTCGGTCCTCGAATTCCTGTACAAATTTCGCCTTCACCCGCTCGACGAGGTCCGCTCGGTCTCAGAGAAATATTTCAGGATCGTCGGCAACCACAAATTCCCTGTCGCCGAGCCGATCGCCTGGTCAAAGACCATCTTTTTACTGGAAAAACAGTGAGCATAGGCCGTCCGCTTCCGATCATTGTCGGGCACCGCGGCGCCAGCGCGTACGCGCCCGAGAATACTCTTGCCGCGTTTCGGAGGGCGATCGATGACGGTGCCGAAGGGCTAGAGTTCGACGTCAGGCTGTCACGCGACGGCGTGCCGGTCGTTATTCACGACGCAACGCTGCAGCGAACGGGCGGCCTCGCAAATGAGGTCGCCGAAATGACCTCGTCTGAACTTGGCGGAACGGACGTCGGCTCGTGGTTCAACTCTGCATTTCCCGCCCGTGCGAGCGAGGCATTTGCCGCTGAGACAGTGCCGACGCTTCGGCAAACTCTTGAACTTTTACGCGAATTTACTGGCCGGTTCTATATCGAGCTTAAATGCGGGCCATCGGATGCGGAAGAGCTTTCAAAAGCAGTGTGCGGCGTGATCAGAGATTCGCCGCTGCTGCCGCAGATCGTCGTCAAAAGCTTTCACCTCGGGATCAGTCCGATCCTTAAGATGTCGTGTTCTGGGGTGCGAACGGCGGCTCTGTTCGCACCCCAGATAATGACGATGCTTAGAAAGGAAAAATACCTGGTGAATATCGCCCGCGAGTTCAACGCCGACGAGCTGTCGATGCATTACTCACTCGCCACGCGAAAGCTGATGCGGAAGGCTGATGCGGCCGGCTTTCCTGTCACGATCTGGACTGCCGAGAACCCGCGTTGGGTCAAACGCGGGATCAGGATCGGCTTGACTGCCATAATCACGAACGACCCCGCGCGCTTGTTAGCAAGGCGAAGCGTGCTCACCGACGCCGCCGGATAGCCGGAAGGTGGTTTTTGCCGGAACGCGGGCTGCTAGCCCGCATCTGTACGCTTCCCAAAGCTTTCCTGTTCGAGCGAGTACCAAACCCGCCCCTATATAATAGATATTTTTATTAACGGGCGGGCACAAGCCCCGCCCCTACATTCTAATTGCACACGCAAGCTGGCAGTGTGCGTTCCGGCTGCGCGCCGCCAACTTTCGGTCCGTCTAGACCTTCGGTTTTGCGAATTTTGCCGGCTCGGCGTCGACGCCATGCTTGATCTCGGTGGTGATCATAACCAGCTCCATTTGCGGCAGCACGGTCCGGTTCTTAAAGGCCAGCTTGACCCCGTCGATCTCTCGAAAATCTTCATAAAATATCTTCGCAGGCTGATTTCCTTGCGGCGAAACGATCTCGGTGTCTACCCGTAAAAGCAACCCCGTTTGCGTGTCAAAATAAAGCGTATCCGTACCGAGCGACGAGGTCTCTCCCTTCACTACATAAGCGTCATGTCCTTCAACCTTTTCCATCCCGGTAACTGTTGCCTTTTTATACTTGCCCGCGAGGTGAATGTCACCGTAAAAGTCATTGTTGGCCTTGGTTTGAGCAAGCTCAGCACCGGATTTTTCGCGGCTGCCCTGGATCGGATTTACGGCCCACGCCGACTTGCCGTCATAACCCTCGACCAAGTCGCCGATGCCCGGGATCGACATTTTCACAAGCGACAGATCAGGCGCCGCCACCAGCGACTCGAATGTGCCTTTGATGCCCATTGGCGACATTTCGACAGCTCCTTTGCTCAGGCGGGATCTGATCCTTTCATTGGCGGCCGCGCCTCCTATAGCTTTGACATGCGCCGCAAAGATCTCGCTTACGAGCGGAAGTTTTGCTGGAATAGACGTGCGGGCGGGCGTTTGCGCCGAGGCCGACACGCCAAGAATAAATATTGCAATTAGAGTGAGAGAATTTGTGATCTTCATTTTACGGAATTCCTTGTATTGATAAAATTGACTGCGGCCTCAAGCTGGGCATCGCGGTCGGCGAGTAGAGACTTTCGGGTTTGTGATACGGTGATGTCAGGGATGACGCCGCGGCCCTCAAGCAAAATATTTTTTGGAGTGCGGTAGTCAGAGATCGCGTATTGAAAAATGGCGCCGGTCGGCAGCTTATCAAAGACCGACGGAAGAACGGCCCCGGCGGTCGTTCCGCCGATGACGGTCGCGCGGCCGATGTCCTGCATTCCGGCCGCAAACACCTCGCTGGTCGATCCGGTCCCGTAATCTGTCAGGATCACGATCGTTCCTTGGTATGGATCTGTCTGAGGAAAGATCGTGAAATCAGATGAGCCGTTTCGCGAACGCATCGTCCCGAGCGACGATTCCTTTGCGACCATTAACCCCGCGATTCCCGAGGCCATTCCGCCGACACCGCCCGGATTGCCGCGAAGGTCAAAAATGATGGCCCTCGCGCTTGAAAATCCGCGGATAGCCGTCCGAAGATTTGCCATCTGCGGGATCACCCACATATTAAAGCGGATATAACCGATATTTTCGGGCAGCAGCTTTGATTCAAATATCACGGGCTGAGGCGGAAAATTGCCGAGCGGTTTGGACATCTCCCCGGCAAATGGTTTGCGGATGGCCTCAAAGACCTGCCGCTTGTCTGCGGCATTCAGCACCTCGACGGAGGCGGTCGACCCGGCCGAACCGGATATGAAAGCCTCGAGCGTCCGCTCGCGATAGACCATTTTCATACGGTCTGAAAGCGATCGCCCGGCGAATGAGTTCTCAAGCGGCTTTAGAAGATCACCCGTCGGTGTGCCGCCGATCTTAGTGACTATAAAGCCCGGCTTCAGACGGGCGATCTGGGCCGTCGAGCCCGGCTCGACGTACTCTATAACCGGCTGGCCGTCTATGATCTTGAGCTCGACGCCGATACTTGCCGCGCCCGCGATCTGGGCAGCCATGTCTTTCGGGTAAATTCCGAAATGCGAGAGTTTCAGTTCGCCCAGCATTTTCCTCAAAACCGAGTACAGCTCGTCGTCAGTGGCGGCGGCAAGTGCCTTTGGACGGTAGGTTTCCCCTACTTGTTTCCAATCGACGCCGCCAAATGTCGGGTCATAATGCCTGTCATTAACGGTATTCCAAACCTTGTTGAAAGACTCAAGCCGGAGTGCCGCCGCACTGTCGGGTGCGGTCGCAACGGCCGCTACAGGAGCTTGTGCATAGGCCGAAAGGCCAAACAAAGCAAAAAGTGTCAGTGTGTATAGAACCTTCATATTACCTTCGGTCGCCGTTCGGGCGAACGGCATTTATTACGCAAATTCAAATTCACACGTTTCAGTTTTACCGCAGATTTAAATAGGGCTAAAATCGTAAGATCATAAGATCTATTTAAAAGTACCTGTCACTAATAGAAATGAAAGTTTACGAAAATGTTTTAGGACTGATCGGCAATACGCCGCTTGTGCGGATCAACCACCTCACTAAACAGCATAAGATCAAGGCAAGCATTTTTGCCAAAATGGAAAGCCTCAACCCGGGCTATTCGGTCAAGGACCGCATCGGGATCTCGATGATCGATTGGGCTGAAAAAGAAGGCGTCTTGAAAAAAGGCGGCACGATCATTGAGGCAACGAGCGGCAACACAGGGATCGGCCTTGCCTTGACCGCAGCCGTACGGGGGTACAAATGTATTTTTATATTGACCGATAAGGTGTCGGTCGAAAAGATGCGGTATCTGAAATCACTGGGCGCCGACATCGTTGTCTGCCCGGCGGCGGCGAAGCACGGGACGCCCGACCACTACGTCGAAACGGCAAGACGGATCGCCAGCGAAACGCCAAATTCATTTTATCCCGACCAATACAATCATCCTGCAAATCCCGCAGCACATTACGCAACGACCGGTCCTGAGATCTGGGAGGATACCGACGGCAAGATCACGCATTTTGTATCGGGAATCGGCACGGGCGGAACGATAACCGGTACTGGCCGGTATTTGAAGGAACAAAACCCGAATATCCGGATCATCGGCGCCGATCCGTACGGGTCAATTTTTAAGCCCTACAAGGACTCCGGACACGTGCCCGAGGCTACGCCATATCTTGTCGAAGGGATAGGACAGAGTCTGCCGGTGGGCAATGCCGACGTTAAAATGATCGATGAGATAATAAATATCACCGACCGCGATTCGTTCGACATGGCCCGGCAATTATCGCGGCGTGAAGGTATCTTTTGCGGCGGCTCGACCGGTACAAATTTCGCAGCCGCATTAATAGTAGCAAAAAACCTTGACGAAAACGGTCTGGTAGTGTTTATTGTTTGCGATACAGGTGAACATTATTTGACCAAGTTCCATTCGGATGAATGGATGAAGGAAAAGCTGCTGCTTGAACCGAAGCGGATAACGGCCGGACTGATAGCCGAGACTAAAAATGGCGGAGCGCCTGAGACGCTGGTGTTTGTCGGCCCGGAGGAACCCGTTTCGGCGGCCGTCGAAAAAATGAAAGCCGGCGGCGTCACCCAGATCCCGGTGCTCGAAGATAACCGGTCGGTCGGCAGTATTCGCGAAAGCCGCGTTCTGGCCAAGCTTTTGATCGACCGCAGCCTTTTAGATGCAAAGGTCAGCGATGTTATGGACGAAAGCTTTCCAGTGATCGAGGTCGATGCGAGTTTGGCGGACATAAAAAACAAGCTGCATTCGTCGCCCGCAGTTTTGATTGAAGATTTTAAACGAATTACGGGTATAATAACGAGATCGGATGTTCTGGACCTTCAGCGGTAAAAAACCAAAAGTCGAGGTTTAAAAGCTGTGAGCGAAGAAGAACTGGACCAACATACCACGGACCCTGCGGCCGATATCAAGACCGATGAGCCAATTCCTATCCAAAAATGGGAAATGCCTAAACCTGTGTTTAGACAGACCAGCGGATATCTGCCCCAAGGGTTTGAAAAACAATATGGAGCTGGAACCGGGCCCGCGGCGACCGTCGGCCCGGCTGCTGAAAGTTTTGGTTCGGCGGCTGTGAGGGCTCCTGAACCGCCCGCAGCGGCGGCAGCGCCTCCTGAGTCGGCGATCCGGCCTCAGCCGGAACTTCCAGAGGAACTCGAGTTCAGCGAGCCGGTTCCGGCGGCCGCAAAACCCAAACAAAGCCCCGTTCGCAGGATCGTGTTGAGTGTTGTGGGGATCGTCCTGATCCTCGCATTTCTGCTTGCGTTCCTGGCGGCCGTATATTTCTTATTTCTGGCTCCGGGCCGCGACACGGGAGCGTTTTAAGCGGCCGTGATCGGAACGCGGACACTCATGTCCGCAACCGCCGGGCTTGCCGGCGGAGAGTAGGCCGGGCAAAATCTTCGCCGTATTCCCGTCCAACATTTCTGAATGTCCGGATAGGTCGGTCTTTGTAATGACCGGCGGCGGTATTGCGTGATTGTCGAACCATGGCGGTATGCGAACGGCTAAATTAAAATTCAGCGGAAAGGAGCATGAACTCGGCGGTGGCATCGTCAGTATAGGCCGTACGACCGACAACAAGGTTTCGTTTCCCGACGATGCGAATGTGTCGAGAAATCACGCCGAGATCGAAGAGCGCGGCGGCTCGTATTGGCTGAGTGACACCGGCAGCAGTAACGGCACGACCGTGAACGGCGACGCGGTCCAGGGCGAGGTGCCGCTTAATGACGGTGATGTCATCGTTCTCGGAGGTTCGAGCCGCATCGATTTTTCGTTTCCTAAAGAAGACAGCCAGACGGCCGCCGCTACGGCGTCCGACCCCGATGTCGTCAATATAAATATGCCCGGCGGGGCGGCGGTTACGCCTTATGACCTTGTTCCTGCATCGTCATCGGCGCCTTCAACGGGTGGGCACACTGGTCTATTGATCGGCGGCGGAGTGGCCTTACTGCTTATATTGGTCCTGGCCGCCGGCGGCGTAGCATATTACATGACCCGCGGTCCGGCCTGTAACGCCAAGGCTTCGATCGTTAAGCCTGAGACCGGCGATACGATCTATGATGCGGCGGAAATAGAGATCGACCTTGTCGACGGAGGATGTGTCGAAAAAGCCGTCTATCTGATCGACGGCGTCGAGTTTTATGCCGCGGACGCACCGCCTTTCGATGCGAAGATCGATCCCAAGGAATTTCCCGATCTTGCGGACGGCTTTGCGCACAACCTTGGCGTTCTTCTGCTTGACGAAAAAGGCGAGCAGATCGGCCAACCGCCATCCGTGATGCTTGCTTTCGAAACCCGGAAAGTTGCTCCACCGCCGGAGACGAACAAAGGAACCGGCGGGACCGATGATCAGCCGACACAGGCGACGGTCAAGGGCAAAAGCGTTTCACTCCCCGATATCCAGGAGATGTCAAAACGCCTCGTTAAACAATTTTCGGGCAACTTTACGTACAATGTCTCGAATCAGCAGTTTTTGCAGGAAGTGCAAAAGCGGACAGCTGAATATGCTCAGCCGGGATATTTTGAAAAAGCCGCCAAATATAAAGATGCTATCAACACGGCGTTCCCCAAGGAGCAAAATGTCGACGCCGCCCTGGGTTACATCCTGGCAATGAGCCGCAGCAAATTTGACCCGTCAAAGCAGGGCAGCGACGAAGGTCTGTGGAAAATGTCCAGCGCATTTGTTACAGCCAATGGGTACGGTGGTTCATGCGGAACCGAAACGCTTTCTGATCCGTCCCAGGTTTGCGCGGCAAAAGCATCGGCTTTGTATATGAAATCGATCGCATTCAGCGTTTTTGACGGCGATATGATCTACAGTGCGGCCGTTTTTGGCAAAGAGGCGAAAGACGCGGCTACATGGAAATCGACCCTGCCGGCCGATCGCAGGGACATCTGGAAGGCGATCCGTACGCCGGCCGAACGGGAACAGATCGTCAGGTTTTTTGCAGCGGGAATAGTAGCAGAGAACCCTCTTAAATTCGGTTTGAAGAACGATCGGGCAATTTCGGAGCTTTACCGGCTGACGATGTAGGACAAGGAAAATGGTCGAAGTCGTACTCACATATCCAACACCCGAAGGTTCACAGGAAATTTCTGTTAATGGCGAGCGTTTAACGTTCGGCCGCGGCAGCGACGTCGATCAGCGCTTTGCCGACGACGGGCTTTCGCGTCTTCACGCCACCGTGTATCGCGACGGCGACCGTGTCTGGATAGTTGACGAAAACTCATCGAACGGCACCTTTGTAAATGGCCAGCCGGCGAAAGGCGGCGGCACGCCGCTTAATAACGGCGATGCGATAAAGATCGGAAATCATACAACGCTAAAGGTCAGGATCGCTGAAAAAAAGGTCGAAAAGTCTGCACCGGTCCCGGCCGCGGCGGTCAGAACGGGCGGTTCGACGTCCTTTAATTACGTCCCCTTGGTTGTCGCGGGCGTTACGATCTTTTTTCTTTCGATATCGGCTATCTTTATCGGCTACAAAGTTTTCGGCAGCAAACGGCCCACTATTGTCAGATCGGAAAGCCTTGACGACAATGAAACCCGGCGTTCTAACGACAAAGAAGAAGATCCGACGGCGACACCGAAAAAGAAAGACGACGAAATGCCGTCGACCACCGGTGACAACGTCCCTATTACGGATTCTCCGACCGGCGACAATTCGAAAGCTTCTTCAGTAATGCCGGCCGGGAAAAAATACCTCGATCTGTCCGATTCCGAGCGTCGCCAATACCTTGGCGACCGTGCAATGCGGATGGCACAGGTGATCGGAAACCGCAGCAGTGACGCTATACCGCCCGCGGCAGTCGACAAGATAAAAGCTTTTGCCGATGCTTATGCAAAAAGAGTTAGCGTAAAGCCGAAGGGCGGGTGCAGCTTTGGTGATAATCTACAGGCGACCTACGAAAGAGCCAGCAAGAACGCGCCCTTTATTATTCATGCTTTCAATGAGAAAGGCACAGATCCGAGGATCGGCCTATATTTGGCAATGATCGAATCGGAACATTGCGTGTGCCTGCAGAGTCCGACCGGACCGCTTGGAATGTTTCAGTTTACGTTTGCGACGGCAAAACTTCACTTTATTCCGCCCGAGGGCGTTGTGAAGGGAGCGTCGCCGTCAAGTCCTGACGACCGCTGTAAACCCGAGCCGGCCGCCAGGGCCGCGGCCTCGTATATGAAAGCCCTCACCGGCAGATACGGTACAGGACCGGCCAGCGTGCCGCTGGCGATCGGCAGCTATAACAGCGGCGAGGGCGGGCTGAGCTCGAATCTGCAGAAAGCTCTCGATTCAAATTCCGGCCTTCCGAGGGATTTTTGGACCCTGATCGCCAACGGCGAAATATTGTCGAAGCAATTCCAATCAGAGAATTTCAAGTATGTACCGAAATTCTTTGCCGCGGCTATTATCGGAGAAAATCCGCAGGACTTCGGTCTCACACTGCAGCCGATCTCTTCATATTCGAACTGAGATCACCGATCTGCGAGGCGATCGACGCCGACGCCGAACTTGGCGACGCAAATTCGGTTGATTTTTTCGTTCAGAAAACTGAAACTGTCGGTTCACAAGATTTATGCCTCAGCTTTGGTTAAAGTTCACCGACACGGACGGCACCGAACGCCGTGTCGAGATCACGAGCCATACGACGATCATTGGCCGCCATTCGGACTGTGACATCACGATCGCCGATGGCCGGCTTTCACGCGAACATCTTAAGATCGAGATACGCGGCGAAGACTTCTATGCGACGGATCTAGGCTCAAGCAACGGCACCACGCTGAACGGCAGATCTTTAAATGGAGAAGCCAGGTTTACGGCCGGTGACGAACTTAGCGTTGGTGGTCTGCCGATACGCGCAGACGGCGTGACCGGCTCGGCCGACGATGTTACGGGCAAGCCAAAAGACGACGCCGATCCCAATACTTCCGCGGACGGATCTGTCGATGCAGTATCAGCCGGCGGCGGACCGGCCGTTTCGGCACCAGCCGGGGCGGGAGCGTCTGGCATCGCTGCCGCCGCGTCGTCAGGCGGGTCCAAAACATGGCTGCTGCTAATGCCGCTGCTCGCAATTTTTCTTGTCGTCTCAGCGGGCGGGATAATTTATCTTTTCGCACGAAAGAAACCGCCGGTGATCGCAAAATCGGACGACGAATTCCAGTATTCGACGCGTGACGACAAAGACTCAGGCGACGATCGAAAGGACAGCACGAAAGATAAAGACAAGGACAAGAATAGTTCGCCAGGGTCGAACAATAGTGCGAGCCCGGATCAGGACGATACTTCGGGGGTAAACTCTACCGTTGCCGATCCGGATACTCCGGCGACGCCAAAACCGAGCGGAGAGGCGGCGAAGGTCGAGCAGAACGCAGCGGCCTTTCTCAGGCGGATAGCCAATAACGACAACAAGGCGTTTCTTACAGGCGAACAGTCCTCGCGGGTCGGGGCCCGGATAAAACAAATAAATACATCGGCTTTGGCCGAAAACATCAATTCAGCTAAAAAGAATGCGGCGCAGCTTAAATCGCTGGCTGAATCAAAAAATCTTAAGCCACAGTTTCTTGCTGTGGCGGCAATGGCCAAGCTAGGCGGTGGTCGCGGCGACGTTCTTCAGGCGGCGACATCGGTCATAGATGTTTATGACAAGCTTGGTACCACCATCGGCAGTGAATTTGCCGAGGACGCACTGCTGATGGTTGCCGCTTATGATCAGGGTGTGGCCGGCGATTATCTGAAGATGCGAAATATGCTTCAGGCATTGGCGACCAATGATAAGGAATATTCCCGATCGATCCGGACGATCTGGTATTTGCAGAAAAGCGGAAAAATAACACAGGCCGAGTTCGATTCGGCGATAAATTTTCTGGCGATCGGTACGATCACGCAAAATCCGAAGGATTTTGGCGTCAATGCTGAAGCGCTGACATTCTAGCTAGAGGTAACAATGGCCGATAACGAATGGATAACGGGCAAGGTCTCATTGACGATCAAAGGCAATCCGGTCGAAATGGAGATGACCGTTCCGGCCTTCCCGGTCAAGCCGTATCGCATGCTTCCGGTCATTCAGCAGATGACGAATAGCTTTGTGGCTGAAAGTGTTGCAGACGATCAAGTCCAGGGCCGAAGCGTTTCATGTAAAGCTGGCTGTGGAGCATGCTGCCGGCAGCCGGTGCCAATCGCCGAAGCCGAAGTTTATCAGATCGCCGAACTTGTAGAGTCGATGCCCGAACCCCGACGCAGCGTAATAAAGCAAAGATTTGCCGACGGGGTGGCACACTTCCGTTCGATCGGGTGGTTCAGCCGCATAAACGACGAATTCTCGGGTGACGGCCCTAAAGATTCAAAGGAAGCGGCGGCAAAAGCAATGGATGTCGTCATGGACTATTTTAGGGAAGGAATACCGTGTCCTTTCCTCGAGAACGAGTCGTGCTCCATTCATCCGTCCAGACCACTTTCGTGCCGAGAGTACCTTGTCACCACGCCGGCTGAAAACTGCGCCAGTCCGACAGCCGAAACAATCCGACGAGTCGAGATGATGGCACAGCCATCTAAAGCGTTGAAACAATTTACTGCTACCGAACAGTTGAAAGGCGAAGGTCTAGTGACGCTTATTCGTGCGCTCGAACTGGCGGAAAAATATTCGGATAACTATCCCGAAAAGACCGGCGATGTCTGGATGAGCGAGTTTTTTGGAAGCCTCGCCAAGGCGGGAAAACCGGCCCCGACTGAGCCGCCAGCCTTCAAAAGCCGTCTCAAAAAGAACTCGCGATGGCGAAAATAGGCTTTTTTTTAAGTAGTTTCGTAAAGTTTACGCTCTGGTGTTTACTAATTTGGGGACTCGTTTTACTATTGTCATCGAAACCCTTCTATGAGTCGCTACCGAAAAATCGTCTGGAACGAAGGGATGCTGCTGACCCCGCATCACTTCCAGCAATGGGATAACTATTACGAAGACCTGCTCAGCTCCCGAGTCCAGGCCGCGATGCAGTACGCCTATGGCGTTCTCGAACTGCGGGTGAACCAGGAGGCGATCGCGAACGGCAATTTTCAGATCACGAATTTTCGGGCCGTTCTGCCGGACGGTCTGATGATAAATGTTCCGGACGCCGAGGCCGTGCCTGATCTGAGGCCGGTCGGTAATCACTTTCCGGTCGAGGCAGATCGTTTAGGCGTTCATTTGGCTATCCCGGCCAAAAAGGCAGGTGAAGCGAATTTTCAAACGAACGGCTCACCCGCGATGCCGAACGTGCGGTTCCTGCAGGAGGGCGCTCTCGTTAAAGATGAGACCAGCGGGACCAACGAACAGCCCCTGGCATACGCCAAAAGCAATCTAAGAATTATTTTCGACGACGAGCTTCGCGACGGGTATACCTCGCTAAAGATCGCTGAGCTCGAGCGCACCCCGACCGGCCAGTTAAAGTTGTCCGACGCCTTTATACCGCCCATCCTTAAGATCTCAGCGTCGGAATGGCTGGTTTATATGACCCGCCAGCTGGTCGAGATCCTGATAACCAAAAGCGGCAGCCTTGGCGAACAGCGACGGCAGGCTAACGCCTCACTTGCCGATTTCACCACATCCGAAGTCGCCGTTTTCTGGCTGTTGAATACGATCAACGCGTCGATACCGACGATGGCGCATTATTTCAGGTCGCCGCTGCTTCATCCTGAAAGGCTATATATTGAAATGGCCGAGCTTGTCGGAAAGTTGATGACATTTTCTATCGAACATCATCCGAAAGACATTGTTAAATACGACCACGACGACCTTTATTTCACATTTTATAATCTCTCGACACAACTAAAAGATTTGCTCGATACCGTCATCCCCAGCCGCTGCGTTCCGATACCGCTCGAAAAAACGCGCGAAACTCTTTACGTCGGCCGGATCGAAGACGAAAGGCTCCTCAAAGAAGCCGGATTTTACCTTGCAGTGCGGGCACAGATGCCCGAATCGAAACTTATCGAAGGCGTGCCGAGGGTCGTCAAGATCGCTTCGCGGGACGTTATCGACTCGGTGATCGGCTCCGCTTTGCCGGGCGTCGTTTTGACATATGCCAGCACGCCGCCGGCCCCGATTCCAGCACGGGTCGGATTCAAATATTTTCAGCTTGATTCGATCGGGCCTTATTGGAACGGTATCGCCGGCTCAAAGGTGATCTCGGTTTATGTACCGAATGAGATACCCGACGAGAAGATCGAGCTATACGCGGTCAAACCTTAAACGGCGCCTTTTGCCCGGGCTGACCTGAAATTTACGAATATGAGCGATTCAGCCAGTAATAAAGACCTCATAACATTTGCCGGGCCGATCTTTGACCTTATTCTGAGGCTCAAAGCCGGTATCGTCGCACCTTCCCAACAGCTTCGTCCGCAGATCGTTGGAATGCTCGACGATTTTGAAAAGCGGGCTGAAAGATATCGTTTCAACCACAAGATAGTTCAGGTCTCGAAATTTGGACTGGCGGCCTTCGTTGACGAGACCGTACTTACTAATAACTTTCCGCTTCGCGACGAGTGGGAAAAAAATCCGATCCAGCTTGAGCTTTTCGGCGAGCAGCTGGCAGGAAACAAGTTTTTTGACAAGCTGGACGCGATGATGAAACAGCTTGACGTCACAGCGGATGCCGTCGAGGTCTACTATTTTTGCATGCTGCTCGGCTTTAAGGGACGCTACGCCATTTACGAACAGGACAAGTTCATGGCGATCATGCAAAACACCGCCAATGCGCTTGTAAAAGTAGGAAAGATAAAGCCCGTCGAGCTTGCTCCGAATTGGCTTGCCAACGACCAGCCAAAGCCGCCCGAGAAGCGCGGAATGCCGACCTGGGCAAAAATCGGGGCGCTTGGCGGTCTAGGTTTAGCTTTTATTGTTTACTTGATCATGTTCATCATGTCGTCGCAGTTCCTGCAGAATGCAGTTGATAAGCTGCAGTTGTGATCCCGCGACGCGTGTGACAGCGTGTTGGCGACCGGCAAATAATTGAATTATGCAGTGGCAGTTAGACCAATTTAAATACATCTTTGGCCTCGGCGGCGTAATGACCTTTTACGGGTTTATCGGCTTCGTGATCTATATGCTGCCGCCGGATGCGTCGGGCGGGAGCACATATAAATACATGGTGCTCGGCGGTGTATTGCTTACACTTCCCTTTGCAATAATCATCGGACTTGTGAGGGCCCGGCGAAATAAAAAACAGCGATTGGCGGAAGAGGCTGAGGCTCAGCGTGCGGCAGCCGAGGCCGGCGTCGATGTACCGCCGGCAGCAAAGCTCGCAGCTCCCACCGGTAACTTCGACGATCTAACACGCGGTACCGAAGAGACGGTACAATTTCTTAAATCCTCGAATCTTGGCGTCAATGGCCGTGACGCGGTCTATTCCCTGCCCTGGTACATAGTTGCGGGAGCGCCTCGGGCCGGTAAAAGCGCGCTTGTACTTGGCTCAAATCTAAATTTTCAGACCCTTCCGAGCCAGCGGCAGTCGGAAATGAAGTTCATTCGGCCAACGGGAAATATCGATTGGCGGGTGACCAGCGACGGCGTATTTATTGATACCGCCGGCCGTTACCAGGCCGAGGGCGTCGATGCCGAAGAATGGGCGTCGATGCTGGAAACGATAAAGAAATACCGTTCGAGTCGGCCGCTGGACGGTTTTCTGCTCGTTGTTAACGCTGAAAAGATACTAAAGGCCGACGAGCGTGAATCCGAAGAATTGGCAAAAGTCCTTCGCGCCCGGCTCGACGAGGCGATCCAGCGCCTAAAGGTAAAGTTTCCGGTTTATCTGGTCTTTACTCACGCCGACTCTATTGAAGGGTTTCGCGATTCTTTCTCAACATCCAAGAACGAAGACAAGATGCTCGTTTGGGGCTCGACGATCCCATTGGAAAAAAGCGAGAACGCTCAGGCGATGTTCGACGGCGAGTATGAGATCCTGCAAAATTCGGTAATGAAACGCCGTCTGATCAGGCTTTCAGCCCCGTTTCCGCCGGTAAGACAGCTTCGCATTTTCAACTTCCCGCTGCATTTCGGTTCGGCGCGCCGCAAATTCGGTGCATTTGTCAGCGCTCTTTTCCGACCGAATCCGTTCAGTGAAAATCCCTTCCTGCGGGGATTCTATTTTACGGCCGCACCAGCCGGGAAAAGCGCTCCAAATGCGCCGCAAACCATCGGCAGTACATATTTTACCGAACGGTTCTTCCGCGATGTTGTGCTTAGAGACAAGGACCTTGTCCGGACGTTCCTCGAGCAGCGGCAAAAGGCCCCGATCTTTGGTTGGATGTTGACCACACTGGGCACACTGCTTGTGCTCGGCCTGCTCGTGATGGCCGGCGTGTCGCTGTTTTCCAACCGTAAGATGCTCAACGATGTTTCCGATCGCGGCCAGAAGGTGCTGACGCTCGTAAAGAACGATCAGGGTAAAAATCCGCTCGAAAAGGGCGAAGAAGAAGCGCGAAAAGAGATAAATACTGCGGACGATCTCAGGCAGCTTATGACAACGCTCGATGATTACGAGCGAAACGGGGCCCCGTGGTACATGCGTTTTGGCATGTATTCCGGCAATCAGGTCTATAAAAAGAACCTGTTGCCCATGTATTTCAGCGTGATCGAACAGCGTTTCAAAAAACCCACAGTAGCCAAGATCGAGTCGGACCTTAGAAAATTTGCTGACAGCCAGCCTGTCGCCAATCCGTCAAAGCTGTCGCCGCAGGAAGAACAGCTGCTCGGAAAGAATTATGACCTTTTGAAGGCGTATCTGATGCTTTCAGGTGAATACAAGGAAAAGGCTGAGGCCGGACACCTTGCCAACACGCTCAAGCCCTATTGGACGCCCGACTCAAAGGTGCCGGCCGATATGAAGGCAACGTCCGAACAGCAGCTTGAATTTTGGTCGAAACAGGTCGACCGCGATGATGAGGATTTTAGATTTCCGCGTATCGCGCTGAATGGAAAACTGGTCGAGGACGCACGCAAAAAATTACAGGCATTCCCGGCATCATTGCGGTACTACAGCCGCAAGGTTACCGAGATCTCAAAAGAAGTCGACGACAAGATCGGCGCAACCACCGTCGAAGCGATCTTGACTAGAAATGGTGCCGATACCAGCTTTATAGAAGGCAGCTACCGCGTTCCAAGCGCATTTACCCGACCCGGCAATGATCTGATGAAGGTTGCGATCAAAGAAGCGGACCAGAAACTGGGCGAGGACGACTGGGTAATGGGTGAGGTCGGCAAAAAGGATCTCGCAAAATCGACCGACGCCAGCGTCGTCGAGGATAGGTACTACCGCGACTATGCCGATCATTGGCAGAAATTTGTCGCCGGGACCAAAGTTAAAGCTTACAAGAATAAACAGGAAGCTACGACGGCGCTTCAGGTATTCTCCACGGCAAACTCGCCGATGAAGATCCTTGTACGCGAGATCGCACGAAATACCAACCTGTCTGCCAAGCCTGAGGTCGAAGGTTGGTGGGAATGGATGAAGAGCTTTGTCTTTACGTCCAAGCCCGACGACACGCCGCCGACGGCGCCTGAAATAGCATTCAGACCGCTTTTCAACTTTGTCGGTGATAAGGCTCAGGCGGAAAACGCACCGGTCGAAAAATATCAGACCGAGATCGGTCGTGTTTACAACGATTTCAACGGTATTTCGGAAGACCGAATGAAAAAGATAGCCGAGGACATGGCAAAAGATGACGATCCGATTAAGCTTCGACAGCGTGAGACGACCATCTCGAGTCAGCTCGCGTCGTTCAACGAAACGCCTGCCGGGCAGGAGCTTGCCAATCTTCTTCAGCAGCCGTTGGGCAATTTAAGAAACCTGCTAGGCGGCGGCCTCAAGGGCCAGCTAGAAAAACTTTGGAGCGATCAGATCTTGCCGCAGGCAAAAGATATCGAAAAAGGCTATCCATTCGAGGATGGACAATCAGATGCCGACCTGGCTAAACTGACCGCATTTTTGGCCCCGGGCGAAGGCAAGTTCTCGAAGTTTTATGACGATCGCCTAAGCCGTTACTTTGAGGAATCGAACGGGCAGCTTAAGCAGAAGGATTCGGCTGAGATCAAGTTCACCGATGAATTCATCGCGTATCTGAATAATGTAATGGCCGTTCGCAAGACACTGTTTGGAACGAATCCGACGCCGAAATTCGAATATGAGTTCACGCTCCGCGGTAAGGATGCTCTGGTAGAGGTCACGATCGACGGGCAGAAGATAACATCGGAAGGGACCGGTTCGATCAAAGGTAGTTTCCCGGCCGGCGGTTCGGCGGAGACCGGTGTGCTGATGACGGTCGGATCTTCCGGCACCGCCTCGACGGCAGGCACGGCTTCGAATACAAATACAGCGGCACCGGCGGATCTTTCAGCCCCGTCGCTTCGCTTCCAGGGCAACTGGGGTCTTTTCAGGTTCGTCGATGCCGGAAAGCCGCAGAAACAGGCCGGCGGCGAATATTTGTTGACATACAGTCCCGGCGGAAAGACCGTGACAGCAACCATTAGACCGAGTGGCAGCGACCCCTTCAACAAGGATATCTATCGGCAGATGCGGGCGCCGCAAAGCTTTGTAAAATAAGGCCGGGAAGCTCGAATCTCGACCGCTGACCAGGCAGATCAATTATGAATGATGCGAAACTACTTCTCGACGAAGGCAATCTGACTGGCGCGGTCGAAGCCGCGCTGAGACTTGTCAAGACAAACCCCACAAATACGACGGCGCGAATTTTTCTGTTCGAGCTGTGTTGTTTTTCAGGCGAGTGGGAACGGGCCGAAAAACAGCTAGAGGTCATAGGACATCAGGACGCCAAGGCCGCCATCGGAACTCTTATGTTCCGGCAGAACTTCAAGGCCGAGCGTGACAGGATCAATCTTTTTGAGCACAATACGCGGCCCGAATCGATGATGATCCTTCCGGGCTATGTCGAAAGCCTTTTAAGGGCCGACGATCTTATCCGAGAAGGCAAGACGGCGGAAGCCCGCTCGATGCTCGACGCGGTCGAAGAGGACCGGCCTGCTTTTCAGTGTATAGTCAACGGCGAATCGTACAGCGATTTTCGCGATTATAACGACTCGACGATGTGCGTCTTCGAAATATTTGTAAAAGATACGTATGTCTGGCTTCCATTCGAACAGGTCGAAAAGATCGAATTCATTGAGCGAAAGTCCCTTCGCGATGTGTTTTGGCCACAGGCAAAGGTCGAGACCGTCAACGGCACCAACGGCGAGATGTTCTTCCCTTCGTTGTACGTAAATACCTGGAAACATTCGGACGACAAGGTGAGACTGGGAAGGTCCGTCGACTGGATCGACGAAGGAAACGAGATATATTCGGGTGCCGGGTCCAAACTCTTCACGATGGACGGTAAAGATAAGGCGATGCTTGATATCAAGACCATTGAATTTAAGCATGATAAGGCCGGTGAAGATTTATAGTGATTTCTGACGGGTTTTCGTATAGAATATGCCCGATTCAGAATAATCAGCTGCCAGTTCACCTTTGTTTTTAAAAGCAGGGAGTAGTTTTTTAATGAGCGAAGACCTTCAAAAACCGCCGGTTATTGACCTTGACACGCTGCTTCAGCCGATCTCGGAAGAAGCTCCAGCCGGCGAAAGTTTACGATATTCCGGAATTTACGACGAGATCACCGACGCCCGCCGCGCTGATGACACGATGAATCAAGGCGCGTGGCAAACTGAGGTAAAATACGCTGATTATCGACGTGTTATCGATATCGCTGTCCCCGCCCTGCAAAAACAGTCAAAAGACCTTCAGATCGCCTCATGGCTAAGTGAATCACTGATCCGGCAGCACGGATTTACGGGACTGCGTGACAGTCTAAAGCTGCTGACGGGATTTCAGGATATCTTTTGGGACACCATGCAACCCGAAGTGGACGAAGGCGATATGGAAGGCCGGGCCAACGCTATCTCGTGGATGGAGTTGCAAGGTGCCTCAGCCCTAAAAGATGCTCCGATCACATCCAGTGGTATCGGCTTTAATGGATTTGAAGATGCAAAACGTTTTGATATTCCCGAAAATCTTGACAACCTCGAT